>DBFBJF010000020.1:0-4647 GCA_048203265.1 Candidatus Merdiplasma sp. | reverse complement strand
CAAGGCCTACCACCACCACTACCAGTTCCACGAATATGATCCACAGCAGCACCTGCCGGGTTTTCGGGCCTTCACCTTCCTGCCTCATCTCTTTGTTTTTTCTCATTTCTCACTGTTCCCTTGCTGCAAAACGCCAATACGCGTCTTACACTTTCCGTTCATTTTTCAGAAATGCCGCCGCATTTCTGTCCTGGTTTGATTTTTTCCTCACCCAGTATACAATAAAAACTGATATTTGGCACGTTCTTTTTCTAAATTTTCACCGAATGTTCATAAAAAGGCCCCATTTCCAATATTTGCCGTCTCAGCGCTACAAATATTTCTGGAAACAGAGCCTATTCTTCGCTCGATACCGCGAAATCTCAATAAATTTTTACCGGATTACTCCTCCACACTGTAGTTGGGAGCCTCCTTCGTAATATGTATGTCATGGGGATGGGATTCTCTCAGAGCCGCTGCGGAAATCTTCACGAAACGGCCATTTTCTTTCAGATCCTCAATGGTGGGAGTACCGCAGTAACCCATACCGGAACGCACGCCACCGATCAGCTGGAACACGGTATCTTCCACGCTGCCCTTGTAGGCCACACGGCCCTCCACACCCTCCGGAACCAGCTTCTTGGCATTGGTCTGGAAGTAGCGGTCCTTACTGCCGTTCTCCATGGCGGCGATGGAACCCATGCCCCGGTATACCTTGTACTTTCTGCCCTGGTAGAGCTCGAAGGTTCCCGGGCTCTCATCGCAACCCGCAAACATACTTCCCATCATGCACACATTGGCGCCTGCCGCGATAGCCTTCGTAATATCTCCGGAATACTTGATACCACCGTCGGCAATAATCGGAATCCCGTACTCCTTCGCCACCTGGTAGCAGTCCATCACCGCAGTGATCTGAGGTACACCGATACCTGCCACCACACGGGTGGTACAGATGGATCCGGGGCCGATGCCCACCTTCACCGCATCGGCTCCGGCCTCGATCAGCGCTTTCGTTGCCTCCCCGGTGGCCACATTTCCGGCAATTACCTGCAGATCCGGGTAAGCTTCCTTCACCATTTTCACGCAGCGAAGCACATTGGCGGAGTGTCCATGGGCGGAATCCAGAACCACCACATCCACATGAGCCTCCACCAGAGCCTTCACCCGGTCCAGCACGTTGGCGGTGATACCGATGGCAGCTCCGCAAAGCAGACGGCCCTGGGCATCCTTGGCAGACAGAGGATACTTAATCTGCTTTTCAATATCCTTGATGGTCACCAGCCCCTTCAGGTTGAAGTTCTCATCCACGATGGGCAGCTTCTCCTTGCGGGCTTTGGCCAGAATCTTCTTTGCCTCCTCCATGGTGATGCCAACAGGAGCGGTGATCAGCCCCTCGGAAGTCATAGACTCTTTGATCTTCTTAGTGAAATCCTCCTCAAACAAAAGATCCCGGTTGGTGATAATACCCACCAGCTTTCCATTCTCGGTGATCGGTACACCTGAAATCCGGAATTTCGCCATCAGCGCATCCGCTTCCTCCAGGGTATTTTCCGGTGACAGATGGAACGGATCTGTGATCACTCCATTCTCAGAGCGCTTCACCTTGTCCACTTCCTCCGCCTGCGCCTCGATGGACATGTTTTTGTGAATGATTCCGATACCTCCCTGACGGGCCATGGCAATGGCCATGCGATGCTCCGTCACTGTATCCATTCCCGCGCTCATCAGAGGAATATTCAGTTTGATGGTCTTGGTCAGCCAGGTAGACACGTCCACCTGGTTGGGAATCACCTCTGAATACGCTGGTACCAACAGAACATCATCAAAAGTAATGCCTTCACTTACAATTTTTCCCATGACTGATCCCTTTCGTTATGTAATTTTAATTTGTGTTGTTAACTTCATACTCTAACAAATTCCATCTTTAATGTCAACACCAATTTTTTCTGGCATCCCCTCCCATCAATCCAAAAATACTTTCCTGGGGGCCAGCCGTTTCATATCCTGCACCACCTCTTTTTCCAGTTCCAGCTTCACCAGTTCCCGTCCCTGCTGGCTGTTAAATACCAGAGTGTAGGATGCAGCATTGGGATCCAGAGAGGTAAAATCCCGTACCCGGACGTTGGAACCGTTCTTAACAGAATCCAGAGCGTGGGAGTTGGAGGGGGCCATCAATTCCATGTTCTCCAGGGAATAGCTGGCACAGCGCTTGCGCTTCTGCTTTGACATGATCTTATCCACATCAATATCCCCGTTTACATACAGATACTCATACTCCAAATCAAACCTGGGAATCACAAGGAAGCTGACCACCCCCAGCGCGATCCCTGCCAGCAGCAGCGGCCAAAACATCAGGCTGCCCGCCAGGCAGAGCACGGTTAGAATGACCAGTCCCGCCCCCTTGATCTTATCCCCGAGGGGTGTGATCCGCTTTACCAAAGTCTCTCTGTATAAATCGCTCATCCTTTTTACCTGTCCTTATCTGTTTTATACGGCATAGTCGCTTTTTCCGATGCCGCTCTCTCTTCAGTGTAACACAAAAGGAGGCAATCGTAAATTGCGACTGCCTCCTCTTTCAAAATTTTATTTCTTTTTACTGACTCTCGTCAAGGGAAATTACATCATTCCCATTCCGCCGCCTGCGCCGCCCTGAGCTGCGGGAGCATCCTCTTTGATGATACCCACCACGGACTCTGTGGTCAGCAGAGTGGAAGCTACGCTGGTTGCGTTCTGCAATGCGCTTCTGGTTACCTTTGCGGGATCCAGGATACCTGCGTCAACCATGTTCACATACTCTTCTTTGTATGCGTCAAAGCCAACACCCTCCGGTGACTCTTTTACCTTGTTTACGATCACGGAGCCTTCCAGACCGGCATTTGCAGCGATGTGATACAGAGGAGCCTCCAGAGCCTTCAGAACAATCTTGGCACCGGTCTTCTCATCGCCGTCCAGTCCCTCCACCAGGGAAGCAACCTTCTTAGCCGCGTGGATGTAAGCGGATCCGCCTCCGGAGATGATACCCTCCTCAACAGCTGCCTTCGTAGCGTTCAGAGCATCCTCCATACGAAGCTTAGCCTCTTTCATCTCTGTCTCGGTGGCTGCGCCGACACGGATCACAGCTACGCCGCCGGCCAGTTTAGCCAGTCTCTCCTGAAGTTTCTCTCTATCAAACTCAGACTTGGTCTCCTCGATCATTGCCTTGATCTGGTTTACTCTGTCTGCGATCTCCTTCTTGTCACCCAGGCCATCCACAATGATGGTGTTCTCCTTCTGAACCTTCACAGACTTCGCATGGCCCAGCATATCCATGGTGGCATCCTTCAGCTCCAGACCAACCTCCTCAGAGATTACTTGGCCGCCGGTCAGGATTGCGATATCTTTCAGCATATCTTTTCTTCTATCGCCGTAGCCGGGAGCCTTCACACCAACTACCTGGAAGGTACCTCTCAGCTTGTTCACGATCAGAGTGGTCAGAGCCTCGCCCTCAATATCCTCAGCGATAATCAGCAGCTTCTTACCGGACTGAACGATCTGCTCCAACAGGGGAAGGATCTCCTGAACGTTGCTGATCTTCTTGTCGGTAATCAGGATGCAGGGATCATCCAGAACTGCTTCCATCTTCTCCATATCGGTAGCCATGTATGCGGAAATGTAACCTCTGTCAAACTGCATACCTTCCACCAAATCCAGCTCTGTCTGCATGGTTTTGGACTCCTCGATGGTGATTACGCCATCCTGGGAAACCTTCTCCATCGCGTCAGCGATCATCTCGCCCACTTCCTCATTTCCGGAAGATACGGCTGCTACTCTGGCGATCTGCTCCTTGCCGCTTACCTTTTTGCTCATATCCTTGATGGCCTCAACAGCGGTGTCGGTGGCTTTCTTCATTCCCTTTCTCAGAACGATGGGATTAGCGCCTGCTGCCAGGTTCTTCATACCCTCATTCACCATAGCCTGCGCAAGAACCGTAGCGGTGGTGGTACCGTCACCAGCCACATCATTGGTCTTGGAAGCAACCTCGCGAATCAGCTGAGCGCCCATATTCTCAAAAGCATCCTCCAGCTCGATCTCCTTCGCGATGGTCACACCATCGTTGGTGATCAGAGGTGAACCGTACTGCTTATCCAGAACAACATTTCTTCCTTTCGGTCCCAGTGTTACGCGAACGGTATCTGCCAATTTATTTACGCCGGCCTCCAGAGCCTTTCTGGCATCTGCGCCGAATTTAATTTCCTTTGCCATAATGATCAATCCTCCTGATTTAAAATAATCTCTTTTCTTACTCTACAATAGCGAGAATGTCGCTCTGCTTTACGATGATGTACTCCTCATCCTCCAGCTTTACTTCGTTTCCGGCATACTTGGAATAAATTACCTTATCCCCTGCCTTCACCTGCATGGTCACTTCTTTTCCGTCAACCATTCCTCCGGGGCCTACGGCAATCACCTCTGCCTCCTGGGGTTTCTCCTGGGATTTTGAAGTCAGGATGATACCGGATTTTGTGGTCTCCTCTGCCTCCAGCTGTTTCAAAACGACTCTGTCACCTAAAGGTACTAACTTCATTTTATATTCCTCCTTAACAAACTTTCCTATTGTATTGCTCTGCCTTACCGGCGAATTGCCTGTACCTCTTTTGTTGTTTTGCTAGCACTCACTTAAATCGAGTG
>DBFBJF010000019.1:0-3829 GCA_048203265.1 Candidatus Merdiplasma sp. | reverse complement strand
AATTTGAGCTATAATAATGGACAGATTCTTCAGAGAAAACAGGCAGTCAGGACGCACCCCAGGGTTCCTGGCTGCCGGCCTTTTCTGGATGGAAAAAGGAGTGGCAGAAGTTTATGCTTCAGATCAAGAACATATGCAAGCAGTACAAGACAGGAGGTTTGGTTCAGAAAGCGCTGGACGGAGTCAGTCTGAATCTGAGAGAGAATGAATTCGTGGCTATTCTGGGACCCAGCGGTTCCGGAAAGACCACGTTCTTAAATATTATCGGCGGTCTGGACCGGTATGACAGCGGGGATCTGATCATCAATGGGATTTCCACAAAGAAATATAAGGACCGGGATTGGGATTCCTACCGGAACCATACCATCGGGTTTGTGTTTCAAAGCTATAATCTGATTCCCCACCAGACGGTGCTGGCCAATGTGGAGCTGTCCCTGACGATCTCCGGCATTTCCAAGAAGGAGCGCAGAAAGCGGGCTATAGAGGCGCTGAAAGAGGTAGGGCTGGGGGAACAGCTTCATAAGAAGCCGAATCAGATGTCAGGAGGGCAGATGCAGCGTGTCGCCATTGCCCGGGCCCTGGTAAATGATCCGGACATTCTGCTGGCGGATGAGCCCACGGGGGCGTTGGACAGTGACACCAGCATTCAGGTGATGGAGCTGTTGAAGGAAGTGGCAAAGGACCGGCTGGTGGTGATGGTAACCCACAACCCTGAGCTGGCACAGCAGTACGCTACCCGGATCGTCACTCTGCGGGACGGAAAGATCCGGGCGGACACCATGCCCTATGAGGTGGACGAAGAGACCATGGAGGAGCCGAAGCACAAAAATATGGGCAAGGCTTCCATGTCATTCCGGACGGCACTGGCTTTAAGCTTTAATAATCTGCGGACCAAGAAGGGGCGGACGCTGCTCACCTCCTTCGCCGGCTCTATTGGTATCATCGGCATTGCGCTGATCCTGTCGCTGTCCACCGGGGTTAACGCTTACATTCAGTCTGTGGAGGAAGAGACACTCTCGGAATATCCTCTTCAGATTACCAGCACCGGCATGGATCTGTCTGCCATGATGACCGGAGGTGCCACCAGCGCGGAGGCACAGGAGGGAGAAGTGGGGGTGACGGAGATGGTGACCACCATGTTCTCCACCATGGATTCCAACGACCTGGCGTCCCTGAAACAGTATTTTGACAGTGGAGAGAGTGGAATTGAGTCTTACACCAAATCTATTGAGTACTCCTACAACGTCTCTCCCCAGATTTACCGGATGGACGGGGAGGAGGTGCGCCAGGTAAATCCGGACCAGTCCTTCTCTGCCATGGGGCTGGGAAGCAGCGAGAGCGGGAACAGCCTGATGTCCATGGCCATGAGCACAGATGTGTTTTTTGAGATGCCCAAGGATCCGGATCTGTACCGGGATCAGTATCAGGTGATGGCGGGACACTGGCCGGAAAATTATAATGAGTGTGTGCTGGTGCTCACATCGAGAGGAACCATCAGCGATTATATGCTCTATACACTGGGATTGAGAGATGCGGATGAACTGGACACCATGATCCGTCAGTTTATGAATGAGGAGGATGTGGAGACGCCACAGGATATTCATCCCTATGATTATGATGAAATTTTGGGCCTTCAGTTCAGCCTGGTAAACAGCGCGGACTACTATGAATATGACAGTTCTTACCAGGTGTGGGTGGATAAAACGGATGACAGCAATTACATGAAGAACCTGGTGGAAAATGGGGAAAAGCTTTCCATTGTGGGAATTGTTCAGCCCGCTGAGGACGCGGAGGTTGCCATGCTGAATACAGGAATCGGTTACACCACTGACCTGACGGATTACGTGATTGACCAGGCTGCCGCCTCACAGATTGTGCAGGATCAGCTGGAACAGAGAAACATCAATGTCTTCACCGGGGAAGCCTTCGGGGAGGAGAGTGAGGAAAGCAAATTTGATATGTCTACCCTGTTTACGGTGGATGAGGAAGCCCTGGCGGACGCTTTTCAGGTGGATGAGAGTAAATTTCAGCTGGATTTGTCCGGGCTCACCGGCATGAGCGTGGATACTTCAGCTCTCTCCGGGGCCTTCCATCTGGATATGGAGGGGTTGAATCTGGCGGATCTGGTGAACGTCCAGGAACTGCTTCCGGATCTGGCGGAGGAATATCTGCCGGAGATAGAGGAGATCTCGAAGCGGGTGGATCTGACGTTCTCTCAGGAGGAGACGGAGGCCATGTTCCAGAACTTGATTCAGGGCTTCCAGGAGAGTATGGCGTCCAATCCCGCTTTCAATCTGTCCGGGCTGGCCGGCGGATTTTCCGATTACCTGGCCACGGAGGATGCCGCCAACAGGCTGGCAGCGGGAATCCAGAATTTGCTGAGCTCCAGCGTCCAGGTGAATGTGCCCTATACGCAGCTTCTTGGCATGGCCGGAACGCTGCTGGACGGATACCGGCAGTACGCGGAGGCAAATAAGATTGAGGAGACCACGGCGGCCAGTATTCTGGCCTACTTCCAGACTCCGGAGATACAGCAGAACCTGATGTCCCAGGCCGAGACCATCATCCGTGACAGCCTGACTGTCAATGTGACTCCGGAACAGATTCAGGAGCAGGTGATCCAGAGTCTTCTGGAGGGATACCAGGCATATCTTCAGGAGAACGCCATCCCGGATGCCTCCCAGATTGCCAGCGCGTTTCTGGAGTATCTCCAGTCTGAGGACGGACAGCAGCGCCTCTATGACAGTATTTCCCAGAGTATCGACTTGGAGGGAGCCCAGAAAGAATTCACAGCCCTGTTCCAGGATATGGGAGACAGCGTGCAGGAGGAAGTAGGGCAGCAGATCAGTCAGCAGATGAATACGGTCATGAGTCAGATGGGGAGCCAGGTGCAGAGCGCCATTCAGCAGATTGTGGGGCAGATCGGCACGAACATGGCCGCTGCCATCCAGCAGGCCATGGGGCAGCTGGGAGAGAACATGGAAAATGCCATCTCCATTGACGGGGACGCTTTCATGAACGCGATTCAGATGAATATGACGGAGGAAGAGCTGTCCGAGCTTTTGATGTCCATGATGTCCGATGCGGATGCGGGATATGACAATAATCTGCGCCAGCTGGGCTATGCAGATTTGGATCAGCCCAGTGGGATTGACATTTATCCGCTGGACTTTGAGAGCAAGGAAGAAGTTTTAAACATTCTGGACAGCTATAACCAGCAGATGGAGGAGAGCGGGCAGGAGGAGAAGCGGATTACGTACACGGACCTGGTGGGGACGCTGATGTCCTCGGTCACGGACATTATCGATGTGATCAGCTATGTGCTTATCGCCTTTGTGGCGATTTCCCTGGTGGTTTCCTCTATTATGATTGGTGTGATTACCTACATCAGCGTGCTGGAGCGAAAGAAAGAGATCGGTATCCTGCGGGCCATCGGTGCGTCAAAGCACAATGTGTCCCAGGTATTTAACGCGGAGACCTTTATCATCGGGCTGTGCGCCGGTCTGCTGGGTATTGGCATCACCCTGCTGCTTCTCATCCCGGGCAATATGCTGATTCACTCTATTGCCGGGCGCAGTGATATTAATGCCATTCTGCCGGTGGTGCCGGCGGTGGTGCTGGTGGCCCTCAGCGTGATTCTCACCTTGATCGGAGGACTGATTCCTTCCAGAAAGGCTGCCAAGAGTGATCCCGTGGCGGCACTGCGGTCGGAGTAGCAGGGATCAGATTTAATAGAAAGAAAAACAGAGAGCTTTTTGGCTGTATGATGAAAAGACAGGCCGCAGGGGACTATCCCCTGCGGCCTGTCAGTCGTTATACTATATAGAAA
>DBFBJF010000018.1:0-3665 GCA_048203265.1 Candidatus Merdiplasma sp. | reverse complement strand
GCAGTGTCTGGCAGCAGGAAGCCAGACGAAAGTGGTGGAAGTGGTGAAAAACTCCAGCTCCGGAAAAGTAAACGGAGAGGAAATCGCGGTGGAGATCCTGGCCGCCAACACGGATATGGAATCCGCCAACGAGTTTCAGGTAGTTAAGGTACCGGAGAAGCAGAAACCGGTGATTAATACCGTGATTACCATGACCAAGGAGACGGGCACCACCTATGCGGATGTATTGACCGCGGCCAGAGAGTTGGATGAGGAGCTGACCATCAATGTGGTATTCAAGACGGTGACCGAGGAGAACGGTGAGCGCACGGTGGTGACCACCACGGAGGACGAGGAGGAAGCGTATGATCTGACGCTGGCGTCCGCCCTGACGGCCCCCTTTGAGTTGTATCCCGAGACTGCTGACGGTGAGCTGCTGGACAAATTGGAAGACGCAGTGACGACTCTGAAGATTCTGGAGCTGCAGGCTTTGTTTGAAAACAACAGCGATAATCAGGAGCTGATCGACTCCATCCGGATCGCGTGCTGGGTAACCCTGGATGACGGCACCATGGAGCTGCAGATCATCAAACCCCTCAGCGTAGATCTGGAGACCGGCGATGTGGAGGTGGACTTTGGTGACCTGGTTCCCTCTACAGCTCAGGTGATCTACTATCAGGATCTGGCGGTGCTGGGAGAGTAATTCTCCGGCAAGCGGGCGAAGGGAACGTAAGGCTGCTATTCACAGCCACCCCGCCCCTATGCGCACTCGTCGCCTCTTCGAGGCTCCAGTCTCGCTCCTTATGGAGCTAAGACTGCTTATGTGGGCGGGGTGACTGCTTCGCAGTCTGGTTTCAGAATTGACAACGGTTGCTTACGTGCAAGCACGACGCACCCGCTGTCAATTCTGAAACGGCTGTGAATAGTAACAATTTGAGATACAAATGAGGTGTGGGAATGTATCAAAAGAGCTTTCAAAGCTGGGTCAAGCATTTAGACTTTATCATGATTGATCTGCTATGCCTTCACCTTTCCTTTTTGGCGGGATATTTCATCCGGAATGGGCTGGAAAGCCCCTATCTGGTTCCTACCTACCGGAATATGGCCATCGTCTTTACCCTGATTCAGATGGTGGTGGCCATCTTCTTCGGTACGATGAAAAATGTGCTGAAGCGTGGATACTGGAAAGAATTCACCGCTACACTGAAAAACGTGTGTCTGGTGGAGCTGCTGTGCGCCTTCTATCTTTTTACCACTCAGGAGGCAGCGTGGTATTCCAGAACGGTTCTTTACCTGACTGGCATCTTCTATGCCGTGTCCAGTTATCTGGCCCGCATCGGCTGGAAGAAGATACTGAAGCACCAGGCGGACGGGGAGGGCCGACGTTCCCTTTTGATCGTCACTACCGATGCCCTGATTTTCGATGTGGTGGAGGATATTAAGGAAAATAACTACGAGCTCTTCCACGTGGCGGGGATTGCCCTGATTGACAAGGACTTTCGTGGAGGAACCATTCAGGGCGTGCCGGTGGTGGCGGACGCCTCCGATGCGGCGGACTACGCTTGCCGGGAGTGGGTGGACGAAGTCTTTGTCTGCCTCCCGGAACATGCGGACTATCCGGCGGACCTGGTGAACCAGTTTACCGATATGGGAATTGTGGTGCATTTGAGCCTGACGAAAGCGGCTCACTTGACGGGGAAGAAACAATTTGTAGAAAAGATGGGGGAGTACACGGTACTGACCACCAGTATGAACTACGCATCGCCGTTACAGCTTCTGCTGAAACGAACTCTTGACATCATGGGCGGCCTGGTGGGATGTATCCTGACGGCCGCTGCTTTCGTGTTTGTAGCTCCCATGATTTACCTGAAATCCCCGGGGCCTATCTTTTTCTCCCAGATCCGGGTCGGAAAAAATGGGAAGAAGTTTAAGATGTACAAGTTCCGCAGCATGTACCTGGATGCGGAGGAGCGCAAGCGGGAGCTGATGGAAGAAAATAGGGTAAAGGACGGGATGATGTTCAAGCTGGATTGGGATCCCAGAATCATCGGCGCCCGGATGGTAAACGGCAAGCCAAAGAAGGGCATCGGCAACTATATCCGGGATCTGTCCATCGATGAACTGCCCCAGTTTTTCAATGTGCTGAAGGGCGATATGAGCTTGGTGGGCACCAGACCGCCTACAGTGGATGAGTGGGACAAGTATGAGCTCCATCATAGGAAGCGCCTGGCAGCTAAGCCCGGGATTACCGGCATGTGGCAGGTGAGCGGCCGCAGCAATATCACCGACTTTGAGGAGGTGGTGAAGCTGGATACCAAGTACATCAATGAGTGGAGTTTTGGGCTGGATATCCGCATTTTATTCAAAACGGTGCTGGTGGTGTTGGGGAGAGAAGGGTCGATGTGAGGGACGCGTTCTATAGCCGCAGCTAGACAGACTGGATTTTAGGAAAGAGAAAATGAAGGGTGGACAGAGGATGAAGAAGGACGGCAGTTTGCGCATTGCCATGCTGGGACACAAGAGAATCCCATCTAGGGAAGGCGGCATAGAAGTGGTGGTGGAGGAACTTTCCACCCGCATGGCTGCTCTGGGCCATCAGGTCACCTGCTATAACCGGGGCGGCCATCATGTCAGCGGCAGAGAATTTGACGAAGCGCAGACGAAGGAATATAAGGGTGTCGCTTTGAAAACGGTGCCAACTCTGAATAAGAAAGGACTGGCAGCCATGACTGCCAGTGTGACGGCGTCCATAGCGGCTGCCTTTGGCAAGTATGATGTGGTTCACTATCACGCGGAGGGGCCCAGCTTCATGTGCTGGCTTCCGAAACTGCTGGGGAAAAGAGTTATCGTGACGGTTCACGGGCTGGACCATCAGAGAGCTAAGTGGGGAAAACTGGCTAGCACGTATATCATGCTGGGAGAAAAAAACGCAGTGCGCTTTGCAGACGAGATTATTGTTTTAAGCCGGGGGGTACAGCATTATTTTTGGGATACGTATCATAGAAAAACCGCTTTTATTCCAAATGGCGTGAAAGAACCCAAAGTCCGGGAAGCGGATCTGATTAAGGAGAAATTTGGCTTGGAAAGAGACAGCTATATCCTTTATTTGGGACGGATCGTTCCGGAAAAGGGAGAAACTTATCTGATCCAGGCATTTAAACAGGTTCATACGGATAAAAAACTGGTTATCGCCGGCGGATCATCGGATACAGCTGATTATATGAGGCAGCTAAAAGAGATGGCAGATGGAGATGAACGGATCATCTTTACCGGTTTCGTCCAGGGCAGACTGAAGCATGAGTTATACAGCAATGCCTATCTCTATACGCTTCCCTCAGATCTGGAGGGGATGCCATTAAGTCTCCTGGAGGCTATGAGCTACGGAAACTGCTGTGTGGTTTCTGATATCCCGGAATGCACAGAAGTGGTGGAAGATCATGCGGTAACTTTCCAAAGAGGAAATATAGAAGACCTGTGGGGTAAACTGCAGATGCTTTGTGATCATCCGGAAAAGACGGCAGAGTATAAAAAGACGGCGTCAAAGTATATTTGTGGGAAATATGATTGGGATGCAGTGGTAAAGAAAACGTTGAGATTATACAGAGGGCAGTGAAAAAATGGAACGAAAGCATTATGGAGCAGTGGATGGGTTGAGAACGATTGCCTGTATCGGGATAGTTATGATG
>DBFBJF010000017.1:0-7381 GCA_048203265.1 Candidatus Merdiplasma sp. | reverse complement strand
ATAATAAGAGCGTCACAGATTTTTCACGCTGCCTGTGATAGACTGAACATGGCCTGGATGGACAGTCGGGCACAGGAGGTACATATGAAAAAGGCGATTATCGTGGCGGTGACTGCGGTGGCAGTGATGATTGTTCTGGCGGGAACATACCTGGGGATCGGAATATCCTATATGAACCGGTTTTTTGAGGATACCACCATCAACGGCATTGATGTGTCAGGTATGACCGCGCAGGAGGCGGAGGCAGCCATTGCGGACACGGTGGAAAACTATGAGATTACCCTGAAGGGCAGGGGCGGCAGCCGTGAGACGATCGGAGCGGAGCAGATCGGTTACCGGTTCGTCTCAAACGGGGAGGTGCAGACATTTTTGGATTCCCAGAACATTCTGCAGTGGCTGCCAAACCGCCTGTCAGGGGGAACCCAGTATACCATGACCGCATCCACCACCTATGATGAGACGCTTCTTCGGCAGGCCATGCTGGGGCTGGACTGCTTTGATGAGAATCTGGTGACAGCGCCTGCGGACGCGGTACTGACGAAGCTGGAGGACGGAACCTACCAGATTACCCCGGAAGTGATGGGGAACACGCTGCAGGAGGAGAAGGTCTATGAGGTGCTGCAGGAGGCAGTGCAGACGGGGGCGCGTGAAGTGGACCTGGAGGCGGAGGACTGTTACCAGAAGCCTTCTGTGTATTCCGACGATGAGGGGCTGAACCAGCAGATGACAGTGCTGAACCGGTATGCGGCGATGACGGTGACCTATACTATGGGCGGAGATGTGACGGAGATCCTGGATTCGGCCACCATCAGCAGCTGGATGACGCTGGACGAGAACAATGAGCCCGTGTTTGACCGGGACGCGATCCAGGCCTATGTGGCCGGGCTGGCCCAGAAGTATGACACCATCGGCACCTGGGAGCCCTTCACCACCTCCCTGGGGCAGACCGTGTATGTGGAGGCCAGAACCTACGGCTGGCAGCTGAACCAGGGACAGGAGGCGGAGGAACTGTACCAGGTGCTGATGGCCGGGGAATCCACGGAGCGGTGGCCGGTCTACTATGAGAGCGCTGGAACCAGGGGAGTGAATGACATCGGCGACACGTATGTGGAGATCGACTACACCAATCAACGTATGTGGTACTACAAGGACGGAGAGCTGGTTGTGGACACGCCGGTGGTGACTGGGTGCGTAGCCAACGGTACGGAATCCCCGGAGGGCATCTTCTGCGTGGTGAGCAAATCGGAGAATGAGATCCTGAAGGGCGAGGGATATTCTACTCCGGTGAATTACTGGATGCCCTTCTACGAAGGGGTGGGGATTCACGACGCGGATTCCTGGAGAGGCAGCTCCTACGGGGGAACCATCTATCTGTACAGCGGTTCCCACGGCTGTATCAACACTCCAACGGCCAACGCGGCCATCATCTATCAGGAGATGGAGATCGGCACGCCTGTGATCTGCTACAAGTCTGACGGGAGCGGAACCTACTCCTCGTTGGACGGCGGAACGGTATCAGATTCCCAGGATGTGGTGATTGTCCAGTAAGAGGTTTGTAAAAAGACGCCGAGGCGGGGCTAAAGAAAATTCTGTGGAAAACAGTGTACTTTAGCCCCGCCTTTGTGTATAATGAACGGAAAAGGGAATGGGGCCGGGGACACGTGTGCCACGGCCCGGAATATGAGTAAGTAAAGGATAAGGACAGGAAGATGAAAAATATGACGCTGCGCCGCATTGCTCAGGCATGCGGCGGTATTTTGCACGCAAAAGCGGGGGAGGAGCAGATGGAGATTTCCTCCCTGGTAACCGACAGCCGGCAGGCGCAGGCGGGATCGCTGTTTGCCGCGATCAAGGGTGAGCGGGTGGACGGCCACCGCTTCATTCCGGCGGTGTTTGAGCAGGGAGCCCTCTGCGTGATCACGGAGCGGGAGCTTCCGGAAGATACGGCGGGAAACTGGATCAAGGTGATCTCCACCCTTCAGGCCCTGAAGGACATTGCGGAGGATTATTTAAAACAGCTGAATATTCCCGTGGTGGGCGTGACGGGCAGCGTGGGCAAGACCAGCACCAAGGAAGTGATCGCCGCTGTGCTCTCACAGAAATACCGGACACTGAAAACTCAGGGGAATTTTAACAATGAGCTGGGCCTTCCCCTCACGGTATTTCGCCTGCGGGAGGAGGATGAGATGGCGGTGCTGGAGATGGGCATCAGCGATTTCGGTGAGATGCATCGCCTGGCAAAGATTGCCAGGCCGGACACCTGCGTCATCACCAACATCGGCCAGTGCCATCTGGAGAATCTTCACGACCGGGACGGCATTTTGCGGGCGAAGACGGAAATTTTTGATTTTCTGAAGCCGGAGGGATACATTGTGCTGAACGGAAACGACGATAAGCTGACGACGGTGAAGCGGGTGAATGGCGTGGAGCCGGTGTTCTTCGGCATGGAGCCCTCCGCGGGAGGGATCGGGCTGTCTGTTTCCGCGGACCAGGTGGAGAGCCTGGGACTGAAGGGAACTGCCTGCCGGATTCACACGGAGCAGGGCGCCTTTTCGGTCAAGATTCCCGTGCCGGGACGGCACATGGTGCACAACGCCCTGGCTGCCGCTGCCGTGGGGCTGATCTATGGCCTGACTCCGGATGAGATCCGGCAGGGCATCGAGAGCCTGCAGCCGGTGAGCGGAAGATTTCATATCATTGAGACACCCCGCTATACCATTGTGGACGACTGCTACAACGCCAATCCTGTGTCCATGAAGGCTTCCCTGGAGGTACTGCGGGAGGCCAAGGGGCGGAGCGTTGCCATCCTGGGAGACATGGGCGAGCTGGGAGAGCGGGAGGCGGAGTTTCACCGGGAGGTGGGAACCTTCGCGGGAAACTGCTGCCTGCAGAAGCTGGTGGCGGTGGGACCGCTGTGCGTCCATCTGGCGGAGGGCGCCAGAGAAGCCAATCCCGGGCTGGAGATTTCCTACTATGAGACTCTGGACTCTCTGCTGGAGAAACTGGAGGCGGAGGTGCAGCCGGGGGATACGGTGCTGGTGAAAGCCTCCCATTTTATGAATTTTCCCCGGATTGTGGAAAAGCTGCAGGAACTGTAAAAAATGGAAACAATCCGAAAGAGAGGAACGTTATGTATGTAATTGCCGGCCTGGGAAATCCAGGCAAAAAATACGCAAAGACCCGCCACAATGCGGGATTTGATACCATAGATATCATTGCGGACCGCTACCGCATTGATATGTCCACGGAGAAATTTAAGGCTCTGGTGGGTACGGGCGTAATTGACGGCCAGAAGGTGATTCTGGTAAAGCCTCAGACCTTTATGAACTTAAGCGGTGACAGCCTGCGTCTGGTCTGTGATTTCTACAAGATCGACGTGGAGGAGGAGCTGATTGTCATTTATGATGACATCAGCCTGGAGCCGGGACAGATCCGGGTGCGGAAGAAGGGAAGCGCAGGCGGACACAACGGAATGAAAAGCATCATCGCCCAGCTGGGAACCCAGGTGTTTAAGCGGGTGAAGGTGGGCGTGGGGGAGAAACCGGAGGGGTATGATCTGGCAGATTATGTGCTGGGCCATTTTTCCTTCACGGAGCGCATTCACATTGAGGAGGCCTTCGACCGGGCCGCCCGGGCGGCTGCGGCCCTGGTGACACAGCCTCCGGAGGAAGTGATGAATGAGTATAACAAAAAGCAGGGAGACTGACGGGAAAGGTGGATGAGGCATGAAAGCGTTTCGAGCTCCGCTCTATGAGCTGGGCGAGGTGGCAGAGATCAGGGAAAAGATGGGAAAAGCCCGGGGAGTGATACAGGTGACAGGCTGTATCGACTCCCAGAAGGCGCACCTGATCGACTGCCTGGGGGAGGACTGCCGGCACAGAATTATTGTGGCGGCCAATGATTTGAAGGCAAAGGAATTATACGAGGATTATCGGTTCTTTGATCGGGAGGCGCTGCTTTATCCGGCCAAAGATTTTATTTTCTTCCAGGCGGATATTCACAGCAATCTGCTGGAGCAGCAGCGCATTGAGGTGTGGAGAGCCCTGGCCGAAGGGCGGCCGGTGACAGTGATTCTCACCATGGCGGCTTTTATGAACCATCTGATGCCCTTTGAGAAATGGAAAAAGCACATCTGCCGTCTGTCCATCGGGGATGAGATGGAGCTGGAGGACTGGAAGAGGAGGCTGCTGGAGCTGGGCTATGAGCGAAATGCCCAGGTGGAAGGGCCGGGACAGTACGCGCTGCGGGGCGGCATCCTGGACGTTTTCCCCCTGACGGAGGAAAACCCGGTGCGCATCGAGCTGTGGGGGGACGAGATTGATTCCATTCGCAGCTTTGACGCTGAGAGCCAGCGGTCCATTGAAAATCTGGATTATGTGGATATTTATCCCGCTTCCGAGCTGATCCTGGACCGGGACGTGAGAGAGGCCGGGCTAAAAAAGATTCTCCGTGAGGGAGAGAAGGCCCAGAAAGTGCTCCGGTCCGCCATGAAGACGGAGGAGGCCCACCGGGTAAAGACTCTGATGGAGGAGACCCGGGATAAACTGGAGGAGTTTGAGGATCCCTCCGGCCTGGACGGCTTCCTGGATTATTTTTATCCGGACGCGGTGTCCATCCTGGACTGCTTTCCGGAGGATACGGTGATTTTTTTGGATGAGCCAAACCGGCTGGCGGAATCGGCGGCTGCCGCGGAGCAGGAGTTTCGGGAGAGCATGGAGCACCGGCTGGAAAAGGGCTATGTGCTGGCCGGCCAGACCAGTCTTCTGTTTTCCTGCCAGGAGATGATCGGCCGCCTGTGCGGCCGCTGCTGCGTGGGCCTGTGCACGCTGGAGAATGCCAAGAATCCCTGGAAGGTGGACGGAAAATATAATGTGTCAGTCCGGGCGGTGAATCCCTACAACAACAGCTTTGAGCTGCTGGTGAAGGATCTGCAGCGCTGGAAGAAAGAAGGATACCGGGTAATCCTGCTGTCCGCCTCCCGCACCAGGGGAGGCAGACTGGCGGAGGATCTGCGGGACAACGGGCTGAACGCCTTTTACACGGAGGAAGAGGAGCGGCTAGTGCAGCCGGGAGAGATCCTGGTGACCTACGGCAGCTCCCAGCGTGGCTATGAGTACCCGCTGATTAAGTTTGTGGTGATCTCCGAGAGCGATATTTTCGGGAAGGAGCGGAAGAAAAAGAAGCGCCGCAAGACTTACGAGGGGAGAAAGATCAACAGCTTTTCCGAACTCTCCCCCGGGGACTATGTGGTGCACGAAAACCACGGCCTGGGGATTTACCGGGGCATTGAGAAGGTGGAAGTGGATCATGTGATGAAGGACTACATGAAGATTGAGTACGCCGACGGCAGCAATCTTTATGTGCTGGCCACCCAGCTTGACATGATTCAGAAGTACGCGGACGGGGATGCCAAAAAGCCAAAGCTGAATAAGCTGGGCACCCAGGACTGGAACCGGACAAAGACCAGAGTCCGGGGAGCGGTGCGAGTGATTGCCAAAGAGCTGGTGGATCTCTACGCCGCCAGGCAGCGCAAGGAGGGCTTTGTCTACGGTCCCGACACCGTCTGGCAGAAGGAGTTTGAGGAGATGTTTCCCTTTGAGGAGACGGAGGATCAGCTTCAGGCCATTGAGGCGGTGAAGGAAGATATGGAGAGCCGGAAGATTATGGACCGGCTGATCTGCGGAGATGTGGGGTACGGCAAGACGGAGATTGCCATCCGGGCTGCCTTTAAGGCGGTGCAGGAGGGCAAGCAGGTGGCTTACCTGGTTCCCACCACCATCCTGGCCCAGCAGCACTATAATACCTTTGTCCAGCGGATGAAGGATTTTCCGGTGCGGGTGGATCTGATGTGCCGCTTCCGAACAGCCGCGGAGCAGAAAAAGACAGTGACGGATCTGAAGCGGGGCTTGGTGGATATTGTCATCGGAACCCACCGGCTGCTGTCCAAGGATGTGGAGTTCAAGGATCTGGGGCTGCTGATCATTGATGAGGAGCAGCGCTTCGGCGTGACTCACAAGGAAAAGATCAAGCAGATGAAGCAGGATGTGGACGTGATGACCCTGACAGCCACCCCCATTCCCAGAACTCTTCATATGAGCCTGGTGGGAATCCGGGATATGAGCGTGCTGGAGGAGGCGCCCCAGGACCGTCTGCCCATCCAGACCTTCGTGATGGAATACAACGAGGAGATGGTGCGTGAGGCCATCAGCCGGGAGTTGGCCCGGGGCGGCCAGGTGTATTATGTATACAATAAGGTGAACACCATTGTGGAGATGACAAACACCATCGCCCGCCTGGTGCCCGAGGCCCGGGTGGCCTTTGCCCACGGCCAGATGAAGGAGCGGGAGTTGGAGGCCATCATGTACGACTTTATCAACGGGGACATTGATGTGCTGGTGACCACCACCATCATTGAGACCGGGCTGGACATCTCCAACGCCAACACCATGATCATCCACGACGCGGATACCATGGGCTTATCCCAGCTCTATCAGCTTCGGGGCCGGGTGGGCCGGTCCAGCCGCACCGCCTACGCGTTTCTCATGTACCGGAGAAACAAGATGCTCAAGGAGGTGGCGGAGAAGCGCCTCTCTGCCATCCGGGAGTTTACGGAGCTGGGCAGCGGCTTCAAGATCGCCATGCGGGATCTGGAGATCCGGGGTGCCGGAAATCTGCTGGGCAGCGAACAGCACGGCCACATGGAGGCGGTGGGATATGATCTGTACTGCAAGCTGCTCAATGAGTCGGTGAAGGAGATCAAGGGAGAATCTACCATCCAGGAGGACTACGAGACAGCCATCGATCTGGATATTGATGCCTTTATTCCGGACCGCTACATCCGCAATGAGGCCCAGAAGCTGGATATTTACAAGCGGATTGCCGCCATCTCCACCGAGGAGGAGTACGATGATATGCTGGAGGAGCTGATGGACCGCTTCGGCGAGCCGCCCAGATCGGTGCAGAATCTGCTGTCCATCGCCTGGCTGAAGGCCATGGCCCACCGCATCTATCTGACGGAGTTGACCCAGAAAGGGGATGAGATCCGCTTTGTGCTCTACGAGAAGGCGCTCATCGATGCCTCAAAAATCGATGGTTTCCTGAAGGAATTCCGGGGCAAGATGAAGTTTACCGTGGATACCAATCCCTATTTTACCTACAGCAAACCCAGAAAGAGCGGCAGGGACAACGATGATGTGCTGACCCTGGTGCGAGAGATTTTGGAGCGGATGCAGGGGTTGGAGCAGAGGTGAACTTTGTTTCTTTTCGCTGTTTCAGGCGGTACAGTTGGTCAGAGCAAATATTGGCAGTTTTATAACAAAAAATAGCATAGTCCAGTCCAAGGATTTAGAGATGATTGTTGGAAATTCGTAGGATATAATGG
>DBFBJF010000016.1:0-9960 GCA_048203265.1 Candidatus Merdiplasma sp. | reverse complement strand
TGTTTTTAAGGCCGCGGACAATCTGAACGCCGGGATAGGAAGTGTACTTTCCCGGACAACGAAATTCCGGTCCTGCTCCTATCATACCATAGGGAAGGGCGCCCCGCCCACATCAAAATGAAAAAACGTCCTGCTGCAGGTGAACCTGCGCAGTCCGTACTATTCTTATTATGGAGGCATTACAGAGCAGTTCAGCCATCAGGCCGCAGACCGCCTGCAAAGCAGGCTATCCGCTGCTGACGCAGCTTCTGTCTGCGGCTTCGTGGGCGTTCCGCCCACATCAAAAGAATAAAACAGTCTGCTGCAAGTAAACTAGCGCATCCTGTCTTATTCTATTTCTGCTGGCTGAACTGTTTTTGAAAATTTTGCTTGCAATTTGCGTTAGGCCGTATTATAATCTTATCTGTACTTTTGCGGACAGGGATAGTATGTCTATTCCTGCGCCCAAAATGCAGAAACAAAGGTGAAAGGAGGATTAACCATGAAGGTTAGATCATCAGTGAAACCCATCTGTGAAAAGTGCAAAGTAATCAAGAGAAAGGGCATCATCAGAATCATCTGTGAGAATCCCAAGCACAAACAGAGACAGGGTTGATCAAACAAAGTTAGCGGCGAAAGCATAGAAGGCCGGAGTGCATGAGCAGATTTCCGGAGAATATGCTGGATTCAATATACGATGAAATAAAGAAGCTGAAAAGACATCGATGAATGCTCTGAGGCGACTCAGAGATACATCATTATATTATAGATAGATCTATAATCACCGGTCAGGACAGTGAGGATTATTTCGTTGCGATATTGCTTTTAATACCAACACAGGATTAGCAGTACACGATCCTGCGCCAGTTCCGCTATAGACGCAGGGTAAGCATGCTTTGCAAGGACCGTGCATCTGCACGGACCATAGCTTAATGGGTTGGAAAGGTCGTGATACACACGGCTGGGTGTCTATGAACGCCCCAATTAGAAACAATAAACGGGTACAGTATGTACCTGGAGAAAATGGAGGAAAAATTACATGGCTCGTATTGCTGGTGTAGACTTACCAAGAGAAAAACGCGTAGAGATCGGTCTGACTTACATCTACGGAATCGGTAGAGCAAGCGCAGATAAGATTCTCGAGAAAGCGAACGTAAATCCTGATACACGTGTCAGAGACCTGACCGATGAGGAAGTGGACAAGATTCGTGTGGCCATCGAGGAGCTGGAGATCATGGTAGAAGGTGACCTTCGTCGTGACATCGCCATGAACATCAAGCGTCTGCAGGAGATTGGCTGCTACAGAGGCATCCGTCACAGAAAAGGACTTCCGGTTCGCGGACAGAAGACAAAGACCAATGCCAGAACCCGTAAGGGACCGAAGAGAACGGTGGCAAATAAGAAGAAATAATAACTTGTAAACGAAAAAGAACGAGAAAGTAGGTTAGTTTAAAATGGCAAAGAAAGTTACCAAAAAAGTGACAAAAAAACGTGTCAAGAAAAACGTTGAACGCGGACAGGCACATATTCAGTCATCTTTTAACAATACAATTGTTACACTGACGGATACTCAGGGCAACGCATTATCCTGGGCAAGTGCTGGTGGTCTTGGATTTAGAGGTTCAAGGAAATCTACTCCTTACGCAGCGCAGATGGCTGCGGAGACTGCTACAAAAGCAGCTTTAGTTTACGGTCTTAAGACGGTGGATGTATTCGTAAAAGGACCGGGTTCAGGCAGAGAGGCAGCGATCCGTGCTCTTCAGGCGGCGGGTCTGGAAGTTGTCAGCATCAGAGACGTAACCCCGGTACCCCACAACGGATGCCGCCCGCCAAAACGCAGAAGAGTCTAATTAGGAGGTGCTATAGGAGATGGCAGTTAATAGAGTTCCTGTACTGAAAAGATGCAGATCACTTGGTCTTGATCCCATATATTTAGGAATTGACAAGAAGTCAAACAGAGAGTTAAAGCGCGCAAACCGGAAGGTAAGTGAGTACGGTCTGCAGCTGAGAGAGAAGCAGAAAGCAAAATTCATCTACGGCGTTCTGGAGAAACCCTTCAGAAACTACTACAAGAAAGCCGATAAAATGCCCGGAATTACCGGTGCTAATCTGATGATCCTTCTGGAGAGCAGACTGGACAATGTAGTGTTCCGTCTTGGCCTTGCCAGAACCAGAAGAGAGGCCCGTCAGATCGTTGACCACAAGCATGTGCTGGTAAACGGCAAGCAGGTAAATATCCCCTCCTATCTGATTAAGGCGGGAGATACTATTGAAATCAAAGAGAAATGCAAGGGTTCCCAGAGATATAAGGATATTCTGGAGGTGACCGCTGGCAGACTGGTTCCGGAGTGGCTGGAGTTCGATGCTGAGGCCCTGAAGGGAACTGTGAAGGAGCTTCCCACCAGAGAGGCGATTGATGTACCTGTTAACGAGGTGCTGATTGTCGAGTTGTATTCCAAGTAATCATTTATCGTCACCCTCAAAATTAAGATTACCCAAAAGGAGGGGCTAAGATTGTTCGATTTCAACAAACCTAAAATTGAAATAGCTGAGATGTCAGAGGACAAGAAATACGGAAGATTCGTGGTGGAGCCTCTGGAGCGGGGATACGGCACGACGCTGGGAAATTCTCTGAGAAGAATCATGCTTTCTTCTCTTCCCGGAGCTGCTGTGAGTCAGGTAAAGATTGACGGTGTGCTTCATGAGTTCAGCTGCATTCCGGGAGTCAAAGAGGATGTTACTGAGATCATCATGAACATTAAGTCGTTGGCGATCAAGAATAACAGCGAGACCAACGAGCCCAAAACCGCCTACATTGAATTTGAAGGCGAGGGGGTTGTGACAGCCGCTGACATCCAGGTAGATCAGGATATCGAGATCATGAACCCGGATCAGGTGATCGCTACGCTTAACGGCGGCGCTGACAGTAAGCTGTATATGGAACTGACCATCACAAAGGGCAGAGGCTATGTGAGTGCTGATAAGGGTAAGAAGGACGATATGCCGATTGGCGTTATTGCGGTAGATGCCATCTATACGCCGGTAGAGCGTGTCAACATGATGGTGGAGGATACCCGTGTGGGCCAGGTGACAGATTATGATAAACTGACGCTGGATGTCTACACCAATGGCACTCTGGCACCGGACGAGGCAGTCAGCCTGGCAGCCAAGGTGCTGAACGCGCATTTGAATCTGTTCGTAGATTTGTCTGAGAACGCCAAATCTGTGGAAGTGATGAGCGTCCAGGAGGACAATGAGAAGGAAAAAGTGATGGAGATGAACATCGACGAGCTGGAGCTGTCCGTTCGTTCCTACAATTGTCTGAAGAGAGCCGGTATCAATACCGTGGAAGAACTTTGCAGCAAGACTTCAGAAGATATGATGAAGGTGCGTAACCTGGGAAGAAAATCTCTGGAGGAAGTGCTGGCCAAATTGAAGGAGCTGGGCTTACAGCTAAACCCCAGCGACGAATAACGTCGATGGGGTGCTACTTCTCGTCCCGAATGGGACGGGAAGGTTCCCGTACCCAGCGACGAGTAAAAATTACCGAAGGACTTAGAAAAGCATGCGGGCAGTAAGACCGAAGAGCGTGTCTGTGTGTTCCGGATTGGAGGAAAAGAAACATGTCAGGTTATAGAAAACTCAGCAGACCGGCAGACCAGAGAAAGGCTCTGCTCAGAAACCAGGTAACTGCTCTGATCTACAGAGGCAAGATCGTTACCACAGAGGCGAAGGCAAAGGAAGTTCGCAAAATTGCAGAAGGCCTGATTGCCATGGCTGTGAGAGAAAAGGATAACTATGAGACCGTTACCGTGACCACCAAGGTTCCCCGCAAGGATAAGGACGGCAAGAGAGTAAAAGAAGTGGTGGACGGCAAGAAAGTTACCCAGTACGATGAGGTACAGAAGGAAATCAAGAAGGATAAGCCCAGCAGACTGCATGCCAGACGCCAGATGCTGAAGGTTCTGTACCCGGTAAAGGAAGTGCCCAAGGAGGCAGCCGGAAGAAAGAAAAATACGAAGCAGATTGACCTGCCGGCCAAGCTGTTTGATGAAATTGCGCCGAAATATGCGGATCGCAACGGTGGATACACCCGTATCGTGAAGATCGGTCAGCGCCGTGGTGACGGAGCAATGGAAGTTGTTCTGGAATTAGTTTAATAAGTGAAGGAAAAGGACTGCCGAGAGATCGGCAGTCCTTTGCGTATGCGAAAACTTTGAAATGTGGTATAGACTGCAGCGGCAGGGGAGGAAGTTATGCGGATTACGTTTTTGATGGAGCAGGAGACAGAGGAGAGCCTCCCCGGACTTCCGGGAATGAAGGATTTGCTGGAAGAATTAAAGGATCGAAGCATCCCATGGAGAGAGATACGCCCCCAGGCCATAGACCATGGCTGGCAGACAGAAATTGAGTGGGACAGAGAGGACCTGGCGGTTACAGACTGCCAGGAGGCAGCCTGTTTGCTGGCAGAAAGGCATATCTGTTGTGTGGGATACCAGAATGGAAACCTGGCCTCCTATTTTGAAGGAGTGCAGATGGTAGTTCAGTCTTTTGAGGGGTTGGATGTGAATTTTTTTCGCTGTATTCTTGGACGGTTCCTTGGAAAAACCATTGTGGTGGGACGCACCCCCCGCCTGGTTTTGCGGGAGAGTCGGGCGGAGGATTTTGAGGCTCTCTATGAAATTTCCAGAGAGAAGGGAAACGACCGGTATGTGGATGGGATGACAGGGGAGGAGGACCTGGAGAGAGCAGCCTACCTTTCTTATGTGAGACAAATGTATGGTTTTTACGGCTTTGGCCTGTGGACCGTGGAAAGCAAAGAAACGGGGGCTGTGGTTGGCCGCTGCGGTCTGTCCCTGCCCTCCCAGGAGTGTGATGAACTGCGTAAGGTTCTGGAGAAAAGACAAAAAGACGGTGGGGAAGTGCAGGAAATTTACCTGGAGCTGGGCTATTTGATCGGACAAAAATACCAGCGGCGAGGATATGGCCTGGAAGCCGGCAGAGAAGTGCTGGACTTTGCCTTTCGGCGTCTGGGCTGCCAGGCAGTATATGCGGTGATTCATAATGATAATTTTCCTTCTGCAGGGCTGGCGAGAAAGCTGGGTTTCTCCAGACTGGGCGGCAGCCCGGAGCGTCTTGGAAAACTGGAGCTGTGGCGGATGCGGGCCGGATAAATATAACAGGGAAGGACGGGATTGACAGGGGGATGAGTGTATGGTATTATATAGATAATCGATATATCGATAATCTATATAATATCTAAGGTTGCTATTCACAGTCACTATCTCAGAGAGGAGGAAAGTAATATGGGGATTGACCGAAATCTGATGTCAGGCAGTACGGGGATGCTTTTACTGAAGCTGCTGTCGGAGAAGGATATGTACGGCTATGAGATGATCGAGAGTCTCAGAGAGCGGTCCCAGAATGTGTTTGAGTTGAAGGCGGGGACGCTGTATCCGCTGCTGCACAGTCTGGAGGAAAAGCATTGGCTGGAAAGCTATGACATGGAGGCGGCGGGGAAAGTAAGAAAGTATTATCACATTACAAAGGAGGGCCTTCGGGCCCTGCAGGAGAAAAAGCGGGAGTGGGAGACTTATGCGAAGGCGGTGTCGGATCTGTTGGCTATGGAGGGGGGATTGGCATGAAGCAGGATCGAATTACAGAATATCTGGATACCCTGACGTCACAGATGAGGTATAAAAAGGCAAGAGCATCTGTGCGGCAGGAGATCAGCCAGCATTTGGAGGATCAGGTGGGGGAGTACCTGATGGAAGGAATGAGCCAGGAGGATGCGGAGAAAGAGGCGGTTCGCCAGATGGGGGATCCGGTGGAGGTGGGAATCTCCATGGATCGAATCCATCGGCCGCAGATGCCATGGGGAATGCTTTTGTGGATCGGGGTGCTCAGTCTGGTGGGATTTGCTGTTCAGGCGGCTCTTCAGGCAGGATTTCCATCTCTTTACATTTTTCCGCTGGGATGGGAGCGCCAGCTTTTGTTCCTGGCCATCGGACTAGCCTTGATGATCCTGGTTTGCTTCCTTGATTACAGCAGAATCGGAGCATACGCCAGAGAGATCACGGTCGTTTTGTGGGTGATATGCTATCTGGGAACCAGCCTGTTTGGACGGGAAATCAACGGATCGTACCGATGGATTGCTGCGGCTTTTGTGTCAATTCATACGGGAATGGTATCTTGGCTGTTTGTTCCTCTGTATGCCGGAATCCTGTACCGGTACAGAGGAGGAGGGTACCGGGCATTGGGAAAATCCCTGCTCTGGATGCTGCCCACGCTGTGGTTTTTGCTGACCAGGCCGGATATTTCAAATCTGGCGCTGGTGTTCGTATCCTTCAGCATCCTTCTTTCGGTGGCCGTCTGGAAAGATTGGTTTCAGGTGAGGAAGAAAGCGGTACTGGCAATATGGTGGGGCGGAAGCCTTCTGCTTCCCATGGCGCTGATTCTGGCCTTTGTGGGGCAGGAAAACTACCAGGGGGCCAGAGTGCGCGCCCTGCTTGGCATGGAAGGGGAACCCGCGTACGGGGTAACACTGATCCGGCGCCTTTTGTCGAATGTCCATCTGCTGGGAAACGGAGGAACGGAAACGCTCTCCCAGCTCTCTTCCATGGAAGAGAGGGGAACGGTATTGACTTATGGCATTGCCTATTACGGTATTTTGGCCGCCATGCTGCTTATGGCTGCCATCGTCTTTCTGATATTCCGATTCCTGAAAATATCGCTCCGTCAGAAAAACCAGCTTGGCATGCTGATGGGCACCGGGTGCAGTGTGGTGTTTTTCTGGGAACTGTTCACATATATATGCAGCAGTACCGGGATCCTGCGCATTGACGCGGGAAATATGGTCAATAGTTTCTGCCCGTTCCTGACTTATGGGGGAACAGGAACCGTGATCACTTATCTGCTGCTGGGATTGCTGCTGAGCGTTTGCCGGTATCAAAAGGTGTCTACAGAGGAAGGCTTCAGAAAACAGGGCAGTTTCTGGCAGATCCGGAGGGCTGGCGATGCGGCCCGGTAGAGAGGCCAGAGTGAACGCCTAAGATTCGGAAGGGGTGAGATGGAAAAGGTGAGTTTCCCGCTGCGGGCAGCGCCGCCTGAATGTTGAAAAAATTCAGGGCAGGGCTGCCTTTTCCTTTTCCGGGAGGCAGATGAGCAGAATGCTCAGTGCCATGGCCGTCAGCTGGGAGAGGGGGACACTGATCCAGGTTCCCCAGATGCCCAGAAGTGAGGGCAGAAACAGCAGCAGGACCAGAAGGGTCAGAGGTTCACTGAAAATCAGGATGTAGGCCCAGAGATTTTTTCCGGTGGCATAAAAGTATGCAGTGGATACCCGGGAGATGCTGACAAACAGGAAGCCCAGAATGAAGGGCGGCAGAGCCCGGGCCACGTTCTGTCCTGTTTCGGCGGAGGCGCCAAAGAGAGCCGCCACATCCTGGCGGAACAGGAAGAGGACCGCCATGCACAATAGGGAAATGGCCAGGGCAAAGCGGTAAGCCATGTTCCGGACAGCCTTCGTCTCCTTAAGCAGCCCCTTGCCATAGGAGAGACTGATCAGAGGCTGGCTTCCATCGCTGACGCCCTGCATCAGAAGCAAAACCACGCAGGAGATGTAACTGATGGTGGCATAGCAGGTGACGGCGGGATCCCCTCCGGTGAGGGCCGCGCTTTTATTTACCAGGATCAGTGTTATGTTGGGGGAGAAGGTGAGACCGAAGGGGGATAACCCGATGGACAGTACCTGACCCGCCAGTCCCAGCCCTTCTCTTCCCAGACGGAAGGAGGGGCGTTTTTTCTTTGCCACAAAAAAGATGAGGCACACCAGGAAGGTCATGGCCTGACCGGCGGCGGTGGCAATGGCGGCTCCGGTCATTCCCTGGTCCAAGACCCAGACAAACAGATAGTCAAGCACAATATTGCCGAGAAAGCCCACCACCATGGCGGCCATGGCTGTGACTGCTCCGCCCATGTTCCGGATGAAGGGAACCAAACCGGTTCCCAGGATCTGAAAGACGGCACCAAAGCTGATAAAGCGCAGATACTCACAGCCCAGGGTATAAATTTCTCCTGACGCTCCAAAGAGACGCAGAACGGCGGGGCTTCCCGCGAGAAACAGCAGGGTCAGCAGAATACTGGACAGGCAGAGCAGCAGAATGGATGATCCGAAATACTGATTGCTGCGGCGCAGATCTTTTTGACCGGCGTGGATGGAGTAGGGCACAGCCCCGCCCATGCCGATGCCGGTTCCCACTGCCTGCAGAAAAGCGGTGAGGGGATAAGCTATGTTGATGGCGGCCAGGGCATTGTCCCCCATGGCGTTGCCCACAAAAAATCCGTCTGCGATGGCATAGACCCCGGAGAGGGCAAAGGCCAGCATGGACGGGATAATATAGCGGAAAAAAGATTTTCGCAGATCCATAGAAAACTCCTTCACAGAAAAATCGGAGCTGCCGCAAAGACTGATGGCAGCTCCGTCAAATTGAAAAACCGGTCACTTACATTTTATCCGGCTCCGGATAATCCACACCGAAGGTTTCCACGGTGATGGAGCGGATTTTCTGATCCTCCATGGGACGGTCATTGTAATCGGTATCTACCTGGGCAATTTTATCGACCACATCCATACCCTCTGTGATTTTTCCGAAAGCCGCGTAGGCGCCGTCCAGATGAGGAGCCGCTTTGTGCATGATGAAGAACTGGGAGCCGGCAGAGTTGGGGCTCATGGCTCTGGCCATGGACAGCACGCCGGGAGTGTGCTTTAAGGCATTGGGCACGCCGTTCTGGGCGAACTCGCCCTTGATGCAGTAGCCGGGACCTCCCATGCCGGTTCCCTCCGGGCATCCGCCCTGAATCATAAAACCGTTGATGACACGGTGAAAGATCAGGCCGTCATAAAAGCCCTTTTTGATCAGGCTGATAAAATTGTTGACAGAGATGGGAGCCACATCGGGATACAGCTCCGCCTTCATCACATCTCCGTTTTCCATGGTAATAGTAACAATCGGATTCTGAGTCATATAGTGCATTCCTTTCTTATTTCATCGTTGCTTTTTTATCTTGGCATCATTATATCCTGTTTTGCCTGCCAAGGCAATCCCTGAAATAAGGCTCCTTTTCGCCCTGTCCCCTTGCTTTTTCTTCAGGTAATTGTTATAATCTGACACGATAGTGTTGACAATTCAGAGAAGTTGAAGGCTGCCCGGCAGAGAGAATGAAAACGGATGAAGATTGTAGAAGGAAAAAATCTGGAATTTGAATATGTGAGACTGGATGAGGAGGGCCAGGTGGAATCCACGGTGAAGGCGGTGGACGGTGTAGATCTGGATGTGGAGGCCGGAGATTTTATTGCTATTCTGGGCCACAACGGGTCAGGAAAATCCACTCTGGCAAAGCACATCAACGCCATCCTGGTGCCCACGGAGGGGACCCTGTATGTGGATGGTATGAACACCAAAGATGAATCTAAGGTTTGGGAGATTCGCCAGAGCGCCGGCATGGTGTTCCAGAATCCGGATAATCAGATCATTGGGACCATTGTGGACGAGGACGTGGGTTTTGGCCCTGAAAATATGGGTGTTCCAAAGGAAGAAATCTGGGAGCGTGTGGAGAAAAGCCTGAAAGCGGTGGGCATGTGGGAGTACCGCTCCCAATCGCCCAATAAACTGTCCGGCGGACAGAAGCAGCGGGTGGCTATTGCTGGAGTGGTGGCTATGCGGCCCAAATGCATTGTGCTGGACGAGCCCACGGCCATGCTGGATCCAAACGGAAGAAAAGAAGTGATTCAGACGGTGCGGGAGCTGAACAAAACCCAGGGAGTGACAGTGATTTTGATCACCCACTATATGGAGGAAGTGATTCATGCGGACAAGGTGATTGTCATGGATGACGGAAAGATTGTGATGCAGGGGACGCCCAGGGAGATTTTTTCGCAGGTGGAGCGCCTGAAGTCCTATCGGCTGGATGTACCCCAGG
>DBFBJF010000015.1:0-12318 GCA_048203265.1 Candidatus Merdiplasma sp. | reverse complement strand
ATTTATGAGCCATGGAGGCAGCCGTTTTAATCCGGGAAAACACCCGGTAGTAAAGACCGCACTGCTCCAGGCGGTCACTGATAATCCGTTTTAAATCCTGTTCCACAATGGCAGGAACCTTTACCTTCTCCGCCAGCTCCTCCTTTGTGAACATGACTCTTCCCTGTTCACTCAACTGTATCACACCACCAATCATTTCTTTGCCTTTGATAGTATAACAGATTTTCGCCAAATACAAAACCCCCTGATGGGGAAAAGTTGTGGCAAACGACGGCGTATCGCCCTTAGCCGTTAAACCCTTTTCTCACCCTTTTCCCCATCTCATGGCAAATTCCACAAGGCTGCCAGACAGTTTTCCCGCAGCCAGGCTGATAACAATCAAGCTCTTCCCCTTTGTAATTCCAAGCCGTCTCATAAACACAGGAAACACGTTGAGAAGCTCCGCCAGAGCCATGATCCAGCCTCCCACAAAGATGCCAAAAAACAGGCCGGTCAGCGCCAAACCAATTTCTCCCAGGCCCACCCCCGGGGCGTAGACTGTCAGCAAGCTGCCCGCCAGACCGCCCAGACAGATGGACGTCTCAAAGCTTTTCACATATTTTGCAGTATGAGTAATTCCAATAAACCGCTCCGTAATACCAAGGCCAATGGTCAGCGCCACCACGCCTCCCGCCACCAGGGCGCCTGAGGCCACTCCGATCAGGGCCATCAGAATCTGTGGCGCCAGTTTTTCCAGGATCATACCGCTCATGTCCCGCCTCCCGGTTTCTTTTCTTTGTTTCTTCCCTTGCCCTCGATCAGCGTAGTATCAATCTCATCCTCATAGGTACGCATTTCCACCTCCAGGGGCGTGGGATCCGCCGTGATTTTCCTCTTCCCAAAGTGGTTGAAAAACAGCAAAATGCCCAGTGCTAATCCCACCGAGTAGGTCAGTTCCAGCACCGTAAAGCCGTCCGAAGCGCTCCCGGTAAACAGCTCATACAGCTGGCCGAACAGGGTGGTGATACCCACATCATTGTTGAAGGCCATGATGGAAAAGGCGGCCCCGAAAAAGGTGAGAAAACACACGAACAGTGTCTTGGCCCACTGCCAGATTTTGCTTCCCGCCGCATCCTTCTCCAAGGTCAGGATAAAGTCAGCCTCTCCCAGATTTGTCACCTGGGTCTGGGGATATTTCTTATGGATCACATCGATCACGTCCATCACGGAATATACATACCGCCCCGGCCCCGTGATCTGAGCCGTGGGCAGCGTCAGTCGCTGCAGCGCAGTCTCCAGCTCCCGGTTCCCGCCGCATCGTATCTGGGCGATTTCCCCCAGAGTCACCTGCTTTCCGGTGATTTTCACATTTTTGTCAATTTTCAGATATATGGCAGCCATGTCCCTCTCCTCTTCTTCTCCCGAGAATCGGGATCACACCTTCCATTCCTTTGCATTTTCCTGGCAGAAATGCCTCACTAAAGTTCCCACATCCCCAAGATCTTTCTTTCCCGAATACCAGAACAGATAGTAGATGCCCGCGGCCAGCGCCAGGATGACTGCCAACAGACCACAGGTGCACAAAAATTTTTTCATACCCGCCAACTCCTTTTCGCGTTCTGTCCTTATTATTTGAAAAAAGGAAAGAATTATACGAAAAAAAGACTGCTTCCTAGACGATCTTTTGCGGAGGTCCCTGAGCCTTTCCTCTCATCTTCAGAAGAATTTTCTTTTCCATCCTAGACACCTGCACCTGGGAAATTCCAAGTTCCCTTGCGGTCTCCATCTGGGTTTTGTCATGAAAATATCTCAAGTCAATGAGCTGGCGCTCCTGCTCCTCCAGCAGTTTCAGCAGCTGTTCCAGAAGCATATGGTTGAGTACCTGCTCATTGGCGTTTTCCTTTTCCTCCAGCTTATCCATCAGCAGCACATCACTGCCATCACTCTGATAAACCGGACGGTAGATGGACTCCACCTGGGCGGAGGATTCCAGCGCCAGAATCATTTCCTCTCTGGAGAGCGCCACCGCTTCCTCAAGCTCCTCCATGGTGGGTTCCCGCCCAAACTGGCGCTCCAGCCCTTCCCGGGCAGCACAGATTCTCGCCGCAGTCTCCTTCAGGGAGCGGCTCACCTTAATCATTCCATCGTCCCGCAGGAAGCGTTTGATTTCCCCGGTGATCAGTGGAACCGCATAGGTGCTGAATTTTACGTCATAACTGCTGTCAAACTTGTCTATGGCTTTCAGCAGACCGATACTGCCAATCTGAACCAGATCCTCCATCTCGCATCCCCGTCCCTGAAACCGCTTTACCACCGTAAATACAAGTCCCAGGTTTTCCTCCACCAGCATCTCTCTCGCAGCTTTATCCCCATGGTGAGCCTGTTCAATCAATGCAAGTGTGCGCTCCATGTAACTTCCGACACCCCTCCAATCTGTCTGGTCTGTCCTCACTCATACGGAAAGCCGGGCCGGCCGATTTTCTTTGTCATTTTCACCCGGGGTCCCTCCCCCGGGGCGGAAATCACCTCCAGCGTGTCCATAAACGCCTCCATAAAGGAGAAGCCCATACCTGCCCGCTCACAATCCTCCCGGGTAGTAAACAGGGGCTCCATGGCCTTGGGCACATCCTCAATGCCCTTTCCCTGATCCGCCACCTCCACCTCAATGGTCTGGCCGCTGATCCGGCAAGTGATCTGAATCTTCTTTACCTCCCCCTCATATCCGTGAATAATGGCGTTGGTCACCGCCTCAGACAGCGCGGTCTTCACGTCCGCCACCTCCTCCAGGGTGGGATTCAGCTGCGTTAGAAACGCGGCCACCGACACTCTGGCAAATCCCTCATTACAGGAACGGCTGTCAAATTCCAGCTTCATCTCATTTTCCCCACTCATCAGCTTCCCCCTCACAATAAACTGGACTGCCGGGGCAGATCCTCATAAATATCAATCAGACGGTCAACACCGGACATGGTCAGCAATCTCCGGATCCGCTCATTGACCCGGATAGCGATCACCGTTCCTCCCATAAACCGCATATTTTTATACCGTCCCACAATCATTCCGATTCCGGAACTGTCCATAAAAATCGTATCTCCGAAATCAAAAACAATCCTCCGGATATTTTGTCTCTGAAGCAGCTGATCCGCAGTCCGCTTCAGCATCTCCGCGCTGTGATGATCCACCTCCGCCGGCAGATGTATGGTCAGGCTGGTGCCCGCCACCTGAAAATCATTTCCCATCCGTAACTCCCCTTTCTGGAATTTAAAATTTTCTGTTTTCCGGGAAACGCTGATGGAAGCGTTTCCCTAGACATCCCGGGGTTCTTCTGGCTCGCGAAAAGGCTGGCGCAAGCTTCCGCTCACACCAGCCTCCATTTTGAGGTTTCTCTTCTGTTTTTCTTCCGGCCTTTCGGCCGGGTTTATCCTGCTTCTGTAAAGGGAGTGGATCCAGGCCCTTCCCTATCCAAGCAGGTTTCCGTACATATCATAGTTCAGTCCCGTATTGGGATCCGTCCAGGCCACATCGGCCGGATCGTAAGACTGCCCCGTGCCGGATCCGGTTGTGGTGCCGTCCTCCTGCCATACAGTAATGCCCGGATCTCCGGTTCCGGCATCCGCGCCCTGCGTGCCTGCATCTGTACTTCCCGTGCCGGTATCCGTCTGAGTCTGGCCTCCATTTTGCATGGATGCCTCTCCCTGAGTACCCGCTGTGGTGCCGGCGGTGCCTGTGGTAGTTCCCTGGCTGATATATCCCTGAACCTGAGATGCCCAGGAGGTGCCGGGATACTCTGTCACAATCCGGTTGAAAATCTCATTGGCATTCTGAGTGTCACCCTGATTGTAATACGCAAAGCCCAGGTAAGCCAATGCATCCACGAAATTGCTGTTGGCACCCTCCGGATCCGACTCCACCGCCAGCTGCAGCTGCTGAGCCGCAGTTGCATAGTCCCCGGCCACGTAGGCGTTGGTCCCCGCTGTGTAATACTGGGTAAAGAGGGAGCTGCTCACCGCAGTGGTAAGATCATCGTACAATGCCTTGGCGTTGTCGTCAAAATCATCCCCATTCAACTGAGCCAGGGCATCCGCCGCCCCGCTCTGATTTCCTGACACGTACAAATCCGCCACTGCCAGCAATTCGTCATAACTGTCCGCCTTCGCCAACGCGTTGTCCCTCTCCTGATTGGCCTGATCCGCCTGGCTGGTGTAGGAATCGATCTCATCCTGCAAATCCTGCAGTCTTGCCTGTTCTGAGGCCAGCTTTGTGTTGGCGTCCGTCACCTGCTGGTTGGCACTGGCCTGAATACTCTGGCGGCTGGCCGGCACCACCATAAACCAGACAATGGCCCCTCCCAGCAGAATCCCCAGAGCAATATTGATAAAAGTAGCTACTGTGGAGCTGTCACGGAAGGTGGTGGGCTGAATGATAGTTTCATTGCCGCTGACATAGCGAAGCGTTCCGCCGCTTTCTTCCCGCTGAGTATCCCTCTTCCGTTTTCTGGTGGTGAGGGTGGTAGATTTTCCTGTGACCTCCTCAATCTCTGTGAGATAGCGCAGGGTGGTGGTATCCGTATTGTCCACCGCAGCGGCTTTCTTCAGCAGCCTCCTGGCCTTCTCATAATCCTGATTTCGTATGTACAGCAGCGCCAGCAGCTGATATGCCTTCACCAGCTTGGGATTCTGAGCGACCACCTTCTTCAGCTGGATCACCGCCATATCTTCGTTTCCCTGTCTGCAGTACTCAATAGACTGGTTGTACTTGCGGATAGTCTGGTTGATCACATCCAACCGGTTTTTATTATTCTGAAGCTGGGTAATATAGTAATCCGCCAGATTTCCCTCCGGCATCAGGTTCTTGCTGATGACCCACTCACAGAGTGCGGATACCACTTCTCCCGTCTCAAAATAACACAATCCCAGAAGGTTTCTCGCATCGATATTTTCTTTATTAAACTTCAGGCTCTGCTTCAGGCAGGTAATAGCACCGGACAAATCCCGCACCGTCGCCTTTTCCAGCCCCCGGTTATACAACAGATTGGAAATGCGGACAATCCGCTTCAGGAGCGTCACATCCGCCCCGCAGCCAGGGCAGTAATCAATCGCCGCCAGGGGTGTGTTACAGTAAATACATCTCATAAAAACCCCTACCTTTTCTTCTGCTTTTCTTCCTTCAGCATCTCCTTGAGAATATCTGTCACATCTGTCAGGTCACGGCTGTAGATGGCATCTTCCGCCTCATTCACATCCATACTGGGGTGAAATTTTTTCAGTTCCTCTTCATAATTAATCATTCATACTCTCCTTTTATCTGTCCGGGAAACGGCCCAGGCTAGTGCTGCTGTACCGTCTGTCTGCCGATGATCGCCTTGATCTCCCCCACCAGGTAGAGGGAACCGGCACAAAACAACATGCCGTCTCCTCTTTTCTCCAGCGCCAGATCCAGGGCCTCTCCCACCTTCGGTCGGGCAAACACAGCCGCATCGGTATATTTCTCAAAAATCTCTGCCAGCCGGGCCGCCTCCACTTTCCGGTCCCCCTCAATCTGGGTTACCACAATGGAAGAAAACTGAGCCTCCTGGCAGATCTCCCTTATCATTTCGTCGTAATCCTTCTCCACCACTGCGGAAAACAGCAGGGATACCGGCCGGTGCTGCTGCACCTGCTTGACGGTTTTGAGGAATTCTTCGATTCCCGCCGCATTGTGAGCGCCGTCCAGCACCACCCCGGGAAGAACCGTCTCCATCCGGCCTCCCCAGCGGGTTTTCGCGATTCCCCGGATCACCGTCTCATCGGAAATCCTTTTTTCGGGATCTATCACCCGCACAGCCATCATGGCCAGGGAGCTGTTCACCACCTGGTATTCCGCCAGGTAGGGCACTCTCACCAATTTGTAATCATAATACCTGTTATTCAGCACAAAATCAATGCTTTTGTCCGTCTGTTCCAAAATTTCACACATTTCGCCATAGAATGGAAGCGCCGGCGCATGCATCTCCTGGGCCTTTTCGCGGATGACACGCTCCGCCTCCCGGTTCCTGCCGTCATAGATCACCGGAACGCCCTCCTTGATGATCCCCGCCTTCTCTCCGGCAATCTGTTCCACCGTATCCCCCAGGTATTCTGTGTGATCCAGGCTGATGGAGGTGATCACCGTGGCCACCGGGTGCTTTACGGTGTTAGTGGCGTCCAGCCGGCCTCCCAGCCCGGTCTCCATCACCAGATACTCTACCTTCTCCCGGGCAAAGATCACCGTTCCCACAGCGAAAAGAATCTCAAAATAGGTGGGATGATAGAAGCCATCCGCCACCATCCCATCGATGGCCTCCTTCACTGTGAGGAACGCCTCCAGAAATACCTGGTCTGAAACCGGCTCCAGATCAATCTGGAACCGTTCATTAATTTTTACCAGATGGGGAGAGATAAACAGGCCGGCCCGGATCCCGGCCTCCCGGAGGATGGTAGCCGTAAAGGCGCAGACGGATCCTTTGCCATTGGTTCCCGCCACATGAATGATTTTATAATTTTCCTCCGGATGCCCCAGCCGCCTAAGCAGCTCCAGCGTATTCTCCGCCTTGTTTTTTTTCGTAAACTTTGGTACTTCCGATATGTAATTGACCGCTTCTTCGTAATTCAATGCTTTATCCCTCTTTTTTCATGATACCCACGGATTGCTCCGCTGCTTCGCGCTCCCGCAATCCTGAAAACATTCGAAATCCGCCCTGCCGGGCTACTTTCTCATGTTTTGCGGGTCAATAAGTCTTTCGTCCCCTGTCATGCAAGCATGACCGGGCCTCAGACTTTTGACCCTTGGGTATCATTATAATATACCCGTTTCAAGATTCAAGCAATTTTTTTCGCAAGTTTCGCCAGTCTTTTCTATAGACACTGTCCTGCTTACATGATATACTGGCTTTGTGTATTGCGGTGGATTTTCCGGGAAAGGAAATCTCCTGTAATACCGGGATGTTATCGGTCCCGGTAGAAACCTACAAGACTAAAAGGAGAAAAGACTATGAAGAAAAAAAGTTTACTGATTTCGGCTATGCTTTTAGGCGCAAGTTCCGCCATGCTGATGGGCTTTGACAGCGCTGCCACTGTCGATGATGTGATGGACAAATATATCGAAGCCTCCCAGAGCACGACGCAGGCCACAGCACAGGCTAATCTAAACGGCCAGATCGGCCTGTCCATGACTTCGGACACCTCCGGCACCTCCACGCTCTCCATGGGCGCAACGGGAGATCTCACTGTTCAGTTTACCATGGATCCCTTTGCGGTGGGTGTAACCGGCAATTTGAATGTTGACGTTCTTGGCGTAGGCCAGGGCATGGAACTTCAGATGTACATGGTGCCTGCTGAAGGCGGCTGGGATACCTATTCCTATGTCAACGATGGGACCACCGACACCTGGTCCTACAGTTTCTCAGAGGGCGATCAGTCAGACATTGACGAACTGCTGGCGCTGTTCAGCGCTTCCCAGGACAACTTTGATTTGTCCACCCTTCCCGGTACCTGGACCCTGGGCGAGGAGGCCGTGGATGTGGACGGCACTTCCTGCTATCAGCTCCTCTACACCGTTACCTATGATGACCTGGAAGATCTGATCCTCCAGTCCATGACAGAAGCTGACAGCAGCGCCAGCGATGAAGACATCGCTATGATGGATGCCATCTTCTCCGGCATTGTATTTAATGTGGAAGTGGATGTGGATGCAGATACCTACCTTCCCGTGAGAGCCTACATGGATCTGAACGGCAGCGACCTGACCGGCATCAGCTCACTGATCTCCATGGCCATGGCAGAGTCTTCCGATGACGGCCCTGTAACCATGCCGGAAATTTCTCTGGACGTCAGCAATGCTTATCTGGAGATCCTCTATGACTATGATACACCCGTAAATATCACGGTTCCCGATGAGGGACTTCAGGCAAAGGAGGATGCTTCCGGTTCTGAGACTGAGGCATCCAGTGAGAATACCGTAGAAGACACACTGGAAGAGCTTGAAGAGACATTGGAGAGCGAGATGTAATTTTTATTTCTAAGAGGGCCCGCCGCGGGAATTTCCCGCTGCGGGCCCTCTTTTCGGAAAACACGGATAAAAGCTGCCTGCGAAGCAGCTAAGGAAGTGCTGGGTAAAACAGTCCTTCCTTATTTTTTTCTGTAAAAATCCGAAAGAACTGACGATTTCCCACATATAGTTAGTAATGAAAATCTGTTTTTCTGAAGGGCAGATACTGATATGGGAAAACGCAACAGAAAATGGAGACTTTCCAAACATACCGCAGAGCAGCTGCGGGGGCCGGGACTTCTGATGATGTGCGCCGTGCTGTTTTTGGCGGGCACCTATCTCACCAGGGAACAGACCATCACCGTCAGCAACATGCAGAGCCAGCGGGAACTGCCGGTCTACTGCGTACAGACAGACGCCCCACAGGTGGCTCTCTCCTTCGACGCGGCCTGGGGAAACGACGATACCCAGACCCTCCTGGATATTTTGGCCGCCCACAATGTGAAAGCTACCTTTTTTATGACCGGAGGATGGGTGGAAAGCTATCCGGAGGATGTAAAAAAAATTGCGGCTGCAGGCCATGATCTGGGGAATCACAGCGAGAACCACAAAAATATGAGCCAGCTGTCCGAAAGCCAGCAAAGAGAGGAAATCATGCAGGTTCATGAAAAGGTAAAGGAGCTCACCGGCATCGATATGTGCCTGTTCCGTCCTCCCTACGGTGACTACAATTCTACACTGGTGCTCACCGCCAAGAACTGCGGTTACCTGCCCATTCAGTGGGACGTGGACTCCCTGGACTGGAAAGATTACGGTGTGGACGCCATCATCCAGACAGTGACAGAACATAAACATCTGGGCAACGGTTCCATCATACTGATGCACAACGGAGCCAAATACACCGCCCAGGCCCTGGATACCGTAATCACCCGGCTGCAGGAAAAGGGATACGACTTGGTGCCCATCTCGCAGCTGGTCTGCATGGACAATTACACCGTAGATTTTGAGGGGAGACAGATCCCCGAATAGCCTATCCCTCTATCCATAGAAGCGATAACCGTGTTTCCCATTTCGCTTCACCTCGTAGAGCATCAGATCGGCTCGGCGAAAGGCCTCCTTCAGTCCTTCCCCCGCCCTCACCTGGGAAATACCGATGGAAACACCCGGAAACGTCACCTCTTCATCGCTGATGCGCAGATCCACCTGTGCCATGATCTCTCCGGCCATGGCGCAGGCCTCCTCATGGGAGGACAGTTCCCCGGAAAACAGAGCGAATTCATCTCCTCCCATTCTGCCTGCCACACCCTTTTGCCCCACCACCTGGCGGAGGATCTTCCCCACCTCCTGAAGAACTGCATCCCCCTCCTGATGTCCGTAAGAATCATTGATCTGCTTGAAATCATCCAGATCGATGGTCATACAGTAGCCGAAGCCTCTCTCCTCCAGCAGCCTGCCGCACTCCTCATAAAATGAAGAATGATTCAAAAGCCCTGTCATCTGATCGGTGCGGGCCAGCTTCTCCAGCCAGGCAGCCCTGCGGTTTGCCTCCTCCACCTGATCCAACAAAGTTTTGGGATAATACTCCCCCTCCTGCTGCTCACGGTAGGGAAGGGACTGATGGATATGGATCACCTTCCATGTTCCGTCTATTTGCTGAAAGACCATGGAATAGCGGGTATCCATATCCACCGCCACATCCTCCTGCCGTCCGCTTCCGGTCACATGGAGTCCTCCGTACACTACTCTCACATCACCCCCTGTGGGCATTTCCCTGGCCCACAGGGACTGAATCCGGAATGCAATCGCCTTCCGCTCCGGTTCCTCCTTATCAAAAGCCTGGGCAAATGTTTTCAGATCCTCATAATACTCGTGCTTTCCAGTCCCGATAATCGTTATCTTTTCATCCATCGCATCCAGCATTTTTCCAGCTGTCTCCTGTTCATCCCCCAGGATATACCATTTCCAGAGCTGTTTTGCGTACTGACATAGATCCATATTGCTGCACCTTCCACCGTTCTGCTGTTTTTTGGCCACAGCAGGTCAATTCTCATAAAGCTTTTATTATCTTATCATCATTCCCCCATTTTCTCAATCACCAAAATTTGTGCAGTCATCAGTACTCTCCGTCCCGCAGCCGCTCCACCACGCTCTCCCGGCTCATTCTGGCGTAAGCTGCTTCCGGAATCAGCAGAGCGATCACCGCAAAGATGGGCAGCATAATCAAAAAAGCGGTTCCATCATACTGATACCGGAAAAACAGGATCACCTGGTTCAGGGCCGAGAGCACACCCCAGGCCGCCAGGCTGCCCAGCAGGATGCCGATCCCCCCGGAGATTGCCACATAGTACAGCCCCTCCTCCAGAAGGAGACGCCTGATCTGTCCCCCTGTCATACCGATGCTGGAGAGCACAGCAAATTCCCGCTTTCTGGCAACGATCCCCGTCATCATGGAGTTGATGAAATTCAGCACGCCGATCAATGCGATCACCGCGCTCAGCCCGATGCCGATGGTGCGGATTACGGTGACCATGCCGGAAAATTCCTGCTCCAGAGTTCTCCGGTCCACATATCCCATGTTGGGATTCTTGTTATTCACGTAGCTCTCCGCCGCCCGGACAAAGGAGTCCTCATATCCGTCTTTCAGCGTGTAGGTTTTGGCAAAGCAGTAACCGTAATCTGCTCCGCCCACATATTCCCCGTCCACCGGATAGCTCTCTGTAAACTCGCTCTTTGGCAGCACCATGCCCACGCCGTTGACCGAATAAGAGTGCAGATCCAGGCTGGAGGGAATCTCCACAATAGCCATCACCTCGTACTCCAGCTCCTCCCGGTCATGCCAGACCACATCCAGAATATTCCCATTTTCGTCTGTGATCTCCTCCGGTACGGAATCCGCCCCCACTGTGCCGATGGTCACGGTATCTCCCGGCTCATACAGCAGGCAGCCGTCTGTGTGGTCGCCGATGACGGAGGTGAGGAGCACATATCCGCCCTCCTGAAATTTTTCCACATCCAGCTCGCCTTCCAGCACCGTCAGTTTTTCCAGCAGTTCCTCATCATACCCGTATGCATCCGTCTGTACTTCTCTCTGATCCAGAGCCTGTTCCAGGGCATAATCACTCCAGTCATCTCCAGCCCGCAGAAGGCCCTGATCCCGCCAGCCCTCATACCGGGCCGCAGCCTGATCGTCCAGGTTCAGCACCCGGGGGTAAGTGCTGGTATACATCCGGGCGCTGCTCTCAATCCCCGGCTGATTGTCCAGGTATTCCACCATCCCTTCATCCAGCACCGTGTCCGGCACCGTGCTGGATAAATTGGTGTAGCGCACGCTTCCCACGGACACATCTCCCACCAGCCGGCTCTCCAGGTAGGAATCCAGCCGGAAACTCTCCACCCCTGTTATGACCACACACAGCAGCGTGATGCTCAGTGAGAGGGAGAGAATCACCGAGACCGTTTTCTTTTTATTTCTTCCCAGGTTGGAGAGCGCCATGCGATGGATCCTTGCCCCAGTGCTGGACTTCTTCTCTCCACGCCGCTTTACAGTACCCTCGCTGTAGCGCACCGCCTCCACCGGGGAGACCGCTCCTGCCATCTTTCCCGGCTTGCGGCAACCGAGCATCACCGTCACCAAGGCAAAGACTGCTCCGAAAATCAGGATCACCGGGTCAAAGTGAAGTTCTGCCTTCACTCCCTGGGTGTTGGTAAAAGACATGGCAAAGGGAAAGAGCAGCTTCCCGATAACCAATCCCAGGATCAGCCCCAGCGGGATCCCCGCCAGGGACAGGAGCAGAGCCTGCCGGCCAATCAGTCTCCGGATTTGGCGCTTGGTGGTGCCCACCGTCTTCAGAAGACCGTAAAACCGGATCTCCTGGGTGATGGAGATCTGAAAAATATTATAAATCATCAGATAGCCCGTCACCAGTACCACAATTACGGCTGAGGCCAGCACCAGAATGCTGGCTGCATCCAGGCTCTCCGCCCGGTTCTGCATATAGGCCCAGTTTATGCCGTACTCGATCTGCGTCTCCGGCTCATATCCCGCATCAGCGATGACAGCTCTCACCTGTTCCTCAATATCTGAGGCACTGGAGAAAAACAGTCCCACCTGATACAGGCCGGCTCCCTGGCTGTTATCCACCCGTGCCTTCTTCCAGTCCAAAAAGTCCTGATCCGTATGATCTCCCTTCAGCTCCTCCCAGTAGGCCTGGGACACATAGTGCTGGGTGGCATGACAGATCTTATCTCCCTCGTACCAGCCGCAGACTGTGAAGGTTTTGCTGATCTGCCCGCCCAGAAAGGAAAATGTAAGTTCCACCTGTTGTCCCACCTGGC
>DBFBJF010000014.1:0-3771 GCA_048203265.1 Candidatus Merdiplasma sp. | reverse complement strand
CTCCCCTGCTCCTGTCACCGGAGAGCGGCCTTCTGAAATAGACCATATCCACCAGCTGTACCCCACCTTCATAAATGGGATGGTCATAGTGGTCCAGGAAAAAATGTTTCACCACGTGGGAGCGCCTAAACCCGCAGGACTCATAAAAGGGCACCGTCAGAGGACTGTCCCCAGTTCCGGCCTGCAAAACCGAATACTTCCCGCAGTATGTGCCGACAAGGAAATCGATCAGCTTCCGCCCATATCCCTTTCCCTGAAAGGCGGGGGCCACAGCGATGTTCTTTATCTCCAAAATGCCGTCTCCCTCATCGGTAACCACGCACTCCGCCACATCGCCGGCCCCTTCCTCCTCCAGGACATACAAAACGCCCCGGTCCAGATAACGGTCAATCATCTCCTCCTGCTCATCTCCCAGAAGAAGGAGGGGCAAATACTGTTTCTTATCTTTCTCTATTTTTCTGATCCGCATAGTCCTCTTATCTCTTCCCTCATCCTTTTCTATGGGTAACGGCACAGCCGGTCATCCAAAGCAAAGAGATATTTTCTGGGATCTCCCTCTGTTTGGAAGATCCTGAGACTCTCCAGATCAAAGACGGAACTCCACACCGTCTCAAAATCCGGTTCCCGGTCATACTGGCACATGAAGCCATACTCTCCTCTCAGAAGTGCTTTCACATCTTCCGCCACATCTCCCTGAAAGCGGTCAGCAAAGGCATCCAGCACCACCTGATACCGCTTCTCAGAATCATAATCATTCCCACGGGAATCGTCATAGGGTCTCATCTCCGGAGAGGTAAAGCTGTTTACTGTGCAGATCAGTTTCTCCTCCCCGTACCCCCTGGCATTCCGCACCTTCTTTTGAAAGGGCGTACATTCCACCACCGCCATATCTCCCCCGGAATCCGCCAGGAGAATGTTGCAGTTGGATGCCACAGGAAGATCCATCAGCAGAGCAATAGCCTTTCCCACAGTGTCGGCCTTCTCCAGCAGATACCGGACAAGGAAGCAGGAATTCAGTCCGGGTCTAATCTTATCCAGTCCGGTCATCACAAAGGTCATGGCCACCGCCAGGCCGTGCTCATTCAATCCCTCCTCCCCGTTGATAAAGGATGAGGTATTCAGAATAAATTCATTCCCATTTTTGGGAATATACCATTCACTTTTGCATCCCTCTCTCAGGTAGGGCGGCAGATCATTGTTCCTGCCGTAAATCCTCTTTCCCTCTTTACAGCAGGCAAAGGCTGTACAGCCGCGAACCTCCCCGGGAATGTTCCGCTCCAGATTATACATGCAGCATCCCATACAGAGCATCCAGGAGGCGAAGGTGAGATAATCCAGCCCCAGGGTATCGCTGACGCCCTGTATCTCCCTGCATGCCTGTGGAAAAATTTCTCTCAGGATTTTCTCACTTCTTCTCCCATGTTCTATCTGAAATTGGTCCAGATGAATGGGAAATGTGACCTGCTCTCTCAGGAAAAATTTTCCCAGCTCCACTCCCATCTCATAGTGACTTCCCGCTAAACGAATCTTATGCATACTGAAGTTCCCCTACTTTCTCCTCCAGACCATGGTGTACTCCCGCTCCCCGGTATCCTCATCCACACCGTCCGACACAGCCTGAAAGCCTTCCTGTTGGTAAAATTTCACAGCGCCTTCGTTCTTTTGATAGACGTTCAATGTCAGAACCGGATGGGCTTCCTTCACACGGTTCAAAAGCTGTCTGCCAATTCCCTCTGAGCGGAATTGACTGTCCACAAAAATTCCGGCCAGATAGTCTCCCTGCACCCCCGCAAACCCCAGCACCCTTCCGTCCATGTCATACACATAAACTTCCGCGTCCAAAAGCTGCTCCCTGACCATGGAAAAATGTGACTCCCAGTATTCCGCCGGCACAAATCTATGGGCCTGTCTGTTTCCGCTCAGCCAGATCTCCATAATCTGTTCCAGATCCTTCTCTTGCGCTCTTCGAACCATAGCTTCCTAACCTCATAGCTCCTTATACACCACTTTGCCGTTTTTTTGTTCTGATTTCATCAAAGACGCCCTCTTCACCATCATATCCATCTTCGGTATCTCCAGCTGATAGGGTTTCTTTGATGAGGTCTTTCGGATCAGCGTAATGTGGGGAATGAATTTCTCCTTGTCACAGGGGATCCCGTTTGCCGCCAGGGCGGCCCGCAGATCTCTGGCGTAGGTTTTCAGCTTCTGATTTCCCTTCACTCCCACCCAGAGAGTATCTCCGAAATTTCCTTTTTCTGTCAGGCTCAGTCTGAATTCCGGAAGGGGAAGGGTCTCTATCACTTCCTTTACCTTCCCCGGATGGTCATACTCGCCGATAAAAGCCAGTGTCAGATGCAGATTCTGGGCCGGCACATAGTTTCCCTCCACGCCCTGCTTCTTCAGCTCATGCATGCAGTTTACCAGAGCTTTTTTCATCTCCTCCGACAGCGCAATCGCCACAAACAATCTCACAGTTTTCCTCCTTGTTCTCTCACTGGTTGTGCAGCTTTTCAAACCGATAACGCTGCCGAATATCCGGATATTTTTCCCGGTCCACCTCACTCATAAACATGGCGTAGGGCCTGGCGCAAATCTTGAAGGGCTCATACAGCGCCTGATAGATCACCAGCTGTTCTCCCGTCTCTGTGTGCTGGGCAAAGGCCAGCACCTTATACAGATATTCCGAGGTATTCTCAGGCACCCACTCCCGCTTAAAATGGCGGACAATATCGCCCACATGAATATCCCTGCGATTCTCCGGGGACGTCTCCCTATTATTGTCTGATTGTAACTCCGGCTGTGTTTTCGGCTCCGTGTCCAGCTCCACATATTCCTCCCGGTCCAGGGACACCGGTATCCCGAATCTGCCACGGATATGCACACCTCCGTACCAGGTTCCATCCACCTTGAAAATGTCACCCACCTCGTACTCCAGGCTGTCATGATCCTTCTTTTTTATGATTCTGATCTTTCCCATTCGTCTTCTCCCTCTGTTTCAAATATCACAATTTTTTCCCTGGGATTGTCTCCCGGAAACAGATCCCTGCAGTCAATCTCATCCCGGAACATCAGCTCCTCCACCGTCATTAAATAGGAGATATATTCATCCGTCGGATAGTAGAAAAACAAAAGGATCTCCCTTGGCGCTTTGTAGTAGGATTCCAGAATCCGCTTCATGGTCCTTCGCAGCAATTCCAGGGAAAAGGGATTAAAAAAATAGATGCGGTCCACCTGTTCCGGCACCGGATACTGTTCCGCATTAGCCTGAACAAAGGAGGTTCTGTCTCTGCTGACAGCCTCCTGCCGGTTCTCCATGGCTTTTTTACAGATCCTCTCATCATACTCGACTCCGATGCTGCGGCATCTGGTATGGTAGGATAAAAAGAAGTCCACGCGGCCCTTCCCGCAGCCATAATCCAGAAAGGTGTTCCCCTTCCCGATATATCCGCTGTTTCCCAGACGCTCCAGTACACAGTAAGGTGTGGGCTCATAGGGATAGCGGTACTCATCCGCCCTGGAATCATCCCTTCCCGTGGTCTTGATATGCAAAAGTTTATCCCATTTTGTTTCATCCATAGCAGTTCTTCTCTCAGCTCTCTCCCAGGTATTTGCCAGTTCGCCTGGCATCTTTTAATTCTGACATCATTATATCATGGGAAGGTCTTTTTTACATCCACAATCCGCTTCAGTATGTGTCAAGTAATCGTTGGCACTTTTCCTTTTTCTTTTGATGTTTGACTATTTTCTCTTTTTTCTGACTATTTCAAAGGC
>DBFBJF010000013.1:0-5463 GCA_048203265.1 Candidatus Merdiplasma sp. | reverse complement strand
GATATCCTCCGAACGGATATGAACCGTCCGATTCCCCATCTCAGGGAGGCGCCTATCCGCCGCCCTACGGTACAGGAGGTGTCCAGGGAACTCCTCCCTACGGCGGTTCCTACCAGGTACCCCCCTATCAGAACGGCCCCTATCCAAATGAACCTTATTCCAATGGTCCCTATCCGGAGAATCCTTATCCTGGAAATGGTCCGTACCCGGAGTGCGGTCCCTATTCGGAAGGAGGGCCTTATCCTGAGAATGGCCCGGATGGTCCCTATGCCCAGGGCCCTTATCCCGGTTATCCGCCCTATCAGGGACCGGATGGTCAGGGCGCTTACGGGCCCTACCCCAATTCCTATCCGGGCGGCCAGCCCTATCAGCCCCAGGCTCCCCAGTATATGGGAAAGCAGGAGACCCATTCCTCCGACGAACTGTCGGATGATATGCCCCTCTCCCATTTGCTGAAGCCCAAAAACAAAAAGTAAGCTTGCAAAATCGGATTCCCATAAAAACAAAAGCTCCGCTTTCTATGTTCATTCGAAAGCGGAGCTTCTGTTTTTCTTTCTATCTTATTTTGAATTCCTTTGAATTACTCTTCATCCGGTTCCTGGGGAGCCGACTCGTCTTCTGACCCATCTGCGGCATCCGCGTCAATGTCATCTGCCACTTCACCGCTCTCATCTCCGTCCATCTCTGTTTCAGTCTCTGCGGCGTCATTTTCCTCAAGGTCCAAAGTCTCATCCAGATCTACCAGGTTCTCGTCCTCATCCAGCTCATCCACCTCCAGGAAATCCTCCTCCTGTTTCACATCGTCTGTGCTCAGGTGAACATTGCGGTACCGCTTCATACCAGTACCGGCGGGGATCAGCTTACCGATGATTACATTCTCCTTCAGACCGATCAGCGGATCCACCTTCCCCTTGATGGCAGCCTCCGTCAATACCTTTGTGGTCTCCTGGAAGGATGCGGCCGACAGGAAGGAGTTGGTCGCCAGAGAAGCCTTGGTAATACCCAGCATAATCTGTTTTCCTTCCGCAGGCTTCTTGCCCTCAGCGATCATTCTCTCATTGATGTCCTCCAACTCCAGGTTATCCACCAGTGTGCCGGGCAGCAGATCGGTGTCTCCGTTGTCCTCCACGCGAACCTTCTTCAGCATCTGGCGAACCAGCACCTCAATATGTTTATCGCTGATTTCCACACCCTGGAGGCGGTACACTCTCTGTACCTCCCGGAGCATATAATCCTGAACGGCATTGACTCCCTTAATCTTCAGGATATCGTGTGGATTCACACTTCCCTCCGTCAGAGCATCGCCGGCCTCCAGATATGCGCCATCCATCACCTTAATTCTGGAGCCATAGGGGATCAGATAGGTCTTAGCCTCTCCGCTCTCCTCATCGGTGACGATCACCTCGCGCTTCTTCTTCGTATCTCTGATTTCCACCCGGCCCGGGATCTCCGTGATAATGGCAAGACCCTTGGGCTTACGGGCCTCAAACAGCTCTTCTACACGAGGAAGACCCTGGGTAATGTCTCCGCCAGCCACACCGCCAGTGTGGAACGTACGCATAGTCAGCTGGGTACCCGGCTCACCGATGGACTGAGCCGCGATGATACCCACGGACTCACCCACCTGTACCGGCTCTCCTGTGGCCATGTTGGAGCCATAGCACTTGGCACAGATACCGTTCCTGGACTTACAGGTCAGGATCGTTCTGATCTTAACCCTCTTGTAGGGCTCACCTTCCTCATTCACACCCTCATTCACAATGCGGGCAGCACGCTTCGGCGTGATCATATGGTTGGCGTCCACGATCACCTCTCCGTTCTTATCCCGAATGGTCTCACAGGAGAACCGACCGGTGATACGCTCCTGCAGGCTCTCGATCTCCTCTTTTCCGTCCGTGAATTCCTCTACATACATACCGGGGATCTCATCTCTGCCCTCGGCGCAGTCCACCTCCCGGATGATCAGATCCTGGGATACGTCAACCATTCGTCTGGTCAGGTAACCGGAGTCGGCGGTACGAAGCGCCGTATCGGACAGACCTTTTCTGGCTCCATGTGCAGACATGAAGTACTCCAGTACGTCCAGTCCCTCACGGAAATTGGACTTGATGGGCAGCTCGATGGTGTGTCCTGTGGTATCGGCCATCAGTCCACGCATACCCGCCAGCTGTTTGATCTGCTTATCGGAACCACGAGCTCCGGAATCCGCCATCATGAAGATGTTATTATACTTGTCCAATCCGCCAAGCAATGCCTTGGTCAGCTTGTCGTCCGTCTCCTTCCAGGTCTCCACTACTTCCTTGTAGCGCTCCTCCTCCGTGATCAGGCCGCGCTTGTAGTTACGGGTAATCTTATCCACTGTGTCCTGGGCCTCCTGAAGCATCTGGGGTTTCTGGGGAGGCACAGTCATATCAGAGATGGATACCGTCATAGCCGCTCTGGTAGAATACTTGTATCCCATGGATTTGATATCGTCCAACACCTCAGCGGTCTTCGTAGCTCCATGGGTATTGATGACCTTCTCCAGAATCTGCTTCAGTCCCTTCTTGCCCACATGGAAATCCACTTCCAGCTTCAGCTCATTGCCCGGAACGCTCCGGTCCACAAAGCCCAGATCCTGGGGCAGGATCTCATTAAACAGGAAGCGTCCCAGGGTGGACTCCTCAATACCGGTAATCACCTGTCCGCCCGCCATCTTGCGGCTCATGCGCACTCTGATTCTGGACTGCAGGGTCAGCGCTTTATTCTCATAGGCCAAAATCGCCTCATTCACATTCTTATAGATACCGCCTTCTCCCAGCGCGCCAGGGCGTTCCTGGGTCAGGTAGTAAATACCCAGCACCATATCCTGAGAAGGCACTGCCACCGGACCTCCGTCAGAGGGTTTCAGCAGATTGTTGGGGGAGAGCAGCAGGAACCGGCACTCCGCCTGCGCCTCCACAGACAGGGGCAGATGGACAGCCATCTGGTCTCCGTCAAAGTCGGCGTTGAACGCGGTACACACCAGGGGGTGCAGCTTAATGGCCTTTCCTTCCACCAGGATCGGCTCGAAAGCCTGAATACCCAGACGGTGCAGTGTGGGAGCACGATTCAACATTACCGGATGCTCTTTGATCACATCCTCCAGCACATCCCAAACCTCGGGCTGGAGGCGCTCCACCATCTTTTTGGCATTCTTGATGTTATGGGAGGTACCGTTAGCCACCAGCTCCTTCATTACGAAGGGCTTGAACAGCTCAATGGCCATCTCCTTGGGCAGACCGCACTGATAAATCTTCAGCTCCGGTCCCACCACGATAACGGAACGTCCGGAGTAGTCCACACGTTTTCCCAGAAGGTTCTGACGGAAACGTCCGGATTTACCTTTCAACATATCGGAAAGAGATTTCAGGGCACGGTTTCCCGGTCCTGTCACAGGACGACCGCGGCGTCCGTTGTCGATCAGGGCGTCCACCGCCTCCTGCAGCATTCTCTTCTCATTTCTCACAATAATATCGGGAGCTCCCAGCTCCAGCAGCCGTTTCAGCCGGTTGTTCCGGTTGATAATACGGCGGTACAGATCGTTCAAATCGGAAGTGGCAAACCGGCCGCCATCCAGCTGTACCATGGGGCGCAGATCGGGCGGGATCACGGGGATCACCGTCATCACCATCCACTCCGGCTTATTTCCGGACTCCCGGAAGGCTTCCACTACTTCCAGGCGTTTGATAATCCTGGCCTTCTTCTGGCCTGTAGCTTCATGCAGGGCCTTTTTCAGCTCGGCAGACTCCTTCTCCAGATCAATGGCCTCCAGCAGCTCCTTGATAGACTCAGCACCCATACCTACACGGAAATTGCTGCCCCATTTCTCCCGGGCATCCTGGTATTCCCGCTCGGTAAGCACCTGCTTGTACTGCAGATCACTGGTTCCCTTATCCAGCACGATGTAGTTGGCAAAATAAAGTACCTTCTCCAGAGTTCTCGGAGAGAGATCCAGCATCAGCCCCATCCTGGAGGGAATCCCTTTAAAATACCAGATATGGGAAACAGGGGCCGCCAGCTCAATGTGTCCCATCCGCTCTCTGCGGACGCTGGCCTTGGTCACTTCCACGCCGCATCGGTCGCAGACCACACCTTTATAACGAATCTTCTTGTATTTTCCGCAATGACACTCCCAGTCCTTGCTGGGTCCGAAAATGCGCTCACAGAAGAGACCGTCCTTTTCGGGCTTCAGAGTCCTGTAGTTGATAGTTTCCGGCTTTTTCACCTCACCGTGAGACCACTCTCTGATCTTGTCCGGGGATGCCAGGCCGATTTTAATTGCGTCGAATGTCATCGGCTGATACGTTTCATTGTTTGTTGTTTCTGGCATGACAGTACTCCTTTCACTCTTCGTCAAAGTTTTCATCCAGGTCTACGTAATCCTCATCTTCACTTCCGGTGTCCTCATCCACATCCACCAGCTCTTCTCCTTCGAACTGCTGCTGACTGTATCCGTGGGCCCCGAAGGACTCATTCTGATCGTATTTTCTGTCACCCTCAATCACGGAGCGCAGATCCGTATCGCCATAATCAATGGTTTCCATAATCTCCACTTCCGTATTGTCATCCCGCAGAACCCGCACATCCAGGCCCAGAGACTGCAGCTCTTTCAGCAGCACCTTAAAGGACTCGGGAATGCCCGGCTCCGGAATGTTCTCGCCCTTGATGATGGCCTCATAGGTCTTCACACGGCCCACCACATCATCAGACTTCACGGTCAGGATCTCCTGCAGCGTATAGGACGCACCGTAGGCCTCCAGGGCCCAAACCTCCATCTCTCCGAAACGCTGCCCACCGAACTGAGCCTTTCCGCCCAGAGGCTGCTGTGTTACCAGAGAGTAGGGGCCGGTGGAACGGGCATGGATCTTATCGTCCACCAGGTGATGCAGCTTCAGATAATGCATGTGGCCGATGGTGGTGGGACTGTCGAAGTACTCGCCGGTCCGTCCATCCCTCAGCAATACTTTTCCGTCTCTGGAGATGGGCACACCCTTCCAGAGCGCACGGTGATCCCGGTTCTCATACAGATAATCCAGCACTTCAGGAAGCAGTTCCTCCCCGTGCTTCTCCTTAAACTCATCCCACTCCAGGTTTACATAATCGTTGGCCAAATCCAACGTATCCATAATATCATTCTCATTGGCGCCGTCAAACACAGGCGTAGCTACATTGAATCCCAGGGCCTTGGCAGCCAGGCTCAAATGGATCTCCAACACCTGTCCGATGTTCATACGGGACGGCACGCCCAGGGGGTTCAGCACAATATCCAGGGGACGTCCGTTGGGCAGGAAAGGCATATCCTCCTCAGGCAGTATTCTGGAAATTACACCCTTGTTTCCGTGTCGTCCTGCCATCTTGTCTCCGACGCTGATCTTTCTCTTGGTAGCAATGTAGCATCTTACCAGCTTGTTTACTCCAGGAGGAAGCTCGTCGCCGTTTTCC
>DBFBJF010000012.1:0-10480 GCA_048203265.1 Candidatus Merdiplasma sp. | reverse complement strand
GCTTTTTTCTTTCAACTATATACCGATCCAGAGTATTATGTTTGCGAGGGAGCTATACGACAACCTCGGAGGTTTCGATACAAATTTGCTTTTTCTGGAGGACTGGGATTTGTGGGTGAGATATTCAACACAAACAGATTTTAAATTTGTGCCTCAAATTACCTCTAAATATTATGTCCCTTTCAGAAGTAAAAAAAAGATGCAGCGCAACAGAGAACTGGAGTATGCATTGAAACCTTTACACGATAAATTTCGAGAATACAATTTAACGATGAACGTTTTTGATATAAATCAAGAAATGGACTTTGTATTAAATGTATATAATAAAAAGAGATGGTACTATTATTTAAAAATGATAAGAAACTTTATTTTATACAGAGATATGTGATATTTTAAATTGGGGATGTTGAGTTAACGGTAAATGTTAGTGAAAAAGAGTATATCTTTGGTGGAAAATGCGCTCTAAAACGCCTCCCCGCGCGGCACAGAGCAGCAGTCTCCGCCGGGATAGAGGTTTGGGTCCAGGCTGCAGTTGAAAACATGGTAGAACAGGGATTGTTGGAGGCCTCGGGAAGAGGAACAAATCGAACCTTTATTCTCGGAAAGAAGATTTACCGTGAAAAAGGAAGCGGTGAAATGTGTCCGGCAGACCCGCATTGACAAAATTCGTTTTCATGAACTTGTTATGAAATTGGCATGAACAGAATGTTGCTGATTTACTGAATATTTCTCCTTCGCAGGCCTATTCCATTATAAAACAGCTTCAAGCGGAGGGTAAATTGGTGTTTTTATGTGGTGGAAAATATGCGAAATATAAAGTAGTTCAGTAATGGGTGAATCTCCTTCGGTAAGCCAATGCAGGATTTCGAACAGGATCGCTGTTTGGCCAAATCGCCTCCACCCGCCTTTCCCCGGAAGTTTCTTGCGTCTTTTCCCCGACTGTAGTAGAATGATGCTAGGTTGGAGAAAAGACGTTTTGATTCTGCTAAGGCGGATTTTGATATAAACTTGAGGGAGACAATCATTTTTATAGATGAAAGTCAGGAGAATACATGGCAAGATTATCGGTGGTGCTTCCGGCGTACAATGAGGAAGCCATGCTGCTCAAGGCGGCAGAAACATTAAAAAATATACTGGAAAAGGAAAAGATTGAGTATCAGCTGGTGTTTGTGGACGATGGATCAAAGGATTCCACCTGGGTCCAGATCGGGGAGGCCGCCCGCCGGGATCCCCATGTGACGGGGATCCATTTTTCGCGGAACTTTGGCAAGGAGGCGGCTATTTTTGCGGGGCTTGCCAATGCGGAGGGAGACTGCGTGGCGGTGATGGACTGTGATCTGCAGCATCCGCCCCAGACGCTGGTGCAGATGTACCGGCTGTGGGAACAGGGGTACGAGGTGGTGGAGGGCGTGAAGCACAGCAGAGGGAAGGAGAGCGCGCTCCATCGGGCCAGTGCCGGAATGTTCTATAAGATCATGTCCTCGGCCACCAAGATTGACATGTCCCGGGCCTCGGATTTTAAGCTGATGGACCGCAGGGCGGTGGACTCTCTGCTGGAGATGCCGGAGCGAAACGCTTTCTTCCGGGCCATGTCCTCCTGGATCGGATACCGCTCCACCACAGTGGAGTTTGATGTGCAGGAGAGGGAGGCGGGAGAATCCAAGTGGTCCACCCGGTCTCTGATTAAATACGCGATTACTAATATTGTGGGATACTCCTCCGCGCCCATGCAGGTGGTCACCGGGGCAGGCGTAATCGTATTCCTGGTTGCGGTGATCCTTGGAATTCAGACTCTGGTAAAATATTTCTGCGGTCATGCGGTGGAGGGATTTACCACTGTGATTTTGCTGCTGCTGTTTATGGGCAGTGTGATTATGATCAGCCTGGGGATTATCGGGTACTATATTTCCAGGATCTATGAGGAAGTGAAAGGACGGCCCCGGTATATTATATCCAAAAAGATTCAGGGGCGAGACGGCATGAAGCGAGAAGTAAAGAGCGACGACAAAAGGGCCCCGGAGGTGGAACAGTGATCAAGCGGCTGTATGAGAAATATAAGGAAATCATCAACTATTTGATTGTGGGTGTGCTGACCACCGTGGTGAGCCTGGGAGTTTACTACGCCTGTGTGTATACGGTGCTGGATCCCAATCAGCCCCTGCAGCTTCAGATCGCCAATGTGATTTCCTGGGTGGCGGCGGTGACCTTCGCCTATTTCACCAACCGCCGGTATGTGTTTGAGAGTAAGAATAAGAACCGGCTGGGGGAGGCGGCGGCATTTTACGGCGCCCGGGTGGCAACGCTGCTGATGGATATGGCCTGCATGTTCTTGATGGTGACTTTGGCGGGTCTGAATGATAAAATCGCCAAGCTGGTGGTGCAGGTGATTGTGACAGTGGCCAATTATGTGCTGAGTAAGTTTTTGGTGTTTCGGAAATGATAAATACAGATAGGGAAAGGCGGGTATGAACGGAAAATTATTCTTAAAACAGTATGTCAAAATGTTTGCCCAGAACTGTGTTCTTCCCATTCAATACGCTTTGGGCTGCCGCAAACCGGTACGGCCCAACCTGGTGGTATTTGCGGATGCCCATCATGACGGCCGGCCGGAGAGCATGGAACTGCTTTATGAGGCGCTGAAGAGCCATGGGGGACTGGAACTCCGGGAAATGTATCTGAACTATCAGAAGGCTTCCCCCAGGGCGGTGATGAGGCATATGTTCGCCTTTATGAAACTGTATGCCCAGGCGGGATGCGTGGTGATCTGCGATAACTTTTTACCCGCGGCTTCCTGCAGAAAGCGCAGGGGCACACGGGTGGTGCAGCTGTGGCATGCCTGCGGCGCACTGAAGAAGTTTGGATACGATACCACGGATGATATTCCAAAGCAGTATCATGGAAATGTGTTTCGCAATACTAGTCTGGTGACGGTCAGCGCGCCCCGCTGCGTGGAGCCCTTTGCCTCCGCCATGAAACTGAGAAAGGGGACGGTTCAGCCCCTGGGCATCAGCAGAACGGATCTGTATTTCCGGGGGGGATGGAGGGAAGCGTGCAGGACAGAGTTTTACCGGCTTTATCCCCAGGCCAGGGGGAAGCGGGTGGTTTTGTGGGCCCCCACATTCCGGGGCAGCCCGGGGGCTCCGGTTCTTCCCATGATGGATCTGGCCCGGCTGCAGCAGCGGCTGGGGGAGGACTGGCTGGTGCTTTGCCGGGTGCATCCCCACATGCATGAAAGATACAAGGATATGGACTGTAAGATACCCACGGAGCGGCTGTTTCCTGTGGTGGATGTGCTGATTGCGGATTATTCCTCTCTGATTTTTGAGTATCTGCTGTTTGACAAACCGCTGGTGCTGTATGCGTCTGATCTGGAGGAGTATCAGAAAAAGAGAGGCTTCTATTTTGACTATGCGGATATTCCCGGGTACCAGGTGAGGCAGGAGGAAGCGCTGCCGAATGCCATCCTGCAGGAGTACCAGGCCAGAAAATACAGTGTGAGGCAGGAAGGCCCCTCCGGGAGAGAACAGCAGTATCACGACGTGCCGGAGGACGATGGCCGGCTGTTGAGAGCAAAGAGGGAACAGTTTTTGGAGACCTATATGAGCAGCTGTGACGGGTATGCGACGCAGCGGATTGTAGAATACATTGTGACAGAGCAGTAACATCAGGAATTAAGCATAATGAAAAACAAGTGTTATCACGCCGCCCGCATGGCGGCCAGAGATTTATACAAAACCTGGACATTGAAATATCTGTATCCCCGGGAGTACCGAAAGCAGGCCAGGCGGCCCATTCGGCCCCGGAAGGTGGTTTTCCTGGAGGTGCGGGAGGACCGCCTGACGGACAGTTTCCGATTGATCTGGGATGGCCTGGAGCGGGAAGGCGGATGGGAGCTGACCCTTTGCTGCATCCGGGAGGGCATGGAGAGCCGTACCCGGGTGCGTGGGCATTGCATGGAGGCGATACCGGTGCTGGCGGACGCGGGATTTATTTTTGTAAACGATTCCTCTTATTTTTTGGGAAGTCTCCCCATACGCCCGGAAACCATGGTGATTCAGACCTGGCATGCCTGCGGCGCCTTTAAAAAGTTCGGCTACAGCGTGGCGGATAAGAAATTTGGTTCCAGCAAAAAAGATCTGGACCGTTTCCCGCTGCACCGCAATTTTTCCTATGTGACCGTGAGCAGCCCGGAGGTGGTATGGGCCTATGCGGAGGCGTTTCATATGGAAAATGAGAGGGAGAAGATTTTGCCCATCGGAATCAGCCGCACGGATGTGTTCTTTCAGGAACCGTTTTTACGGAAGGCCCGGGAGCGGCTGCTGGAGCAGGTTCCGGCCGCCCGTGGCAGGAAGGTGATTCTCTATGCGCCCACCTTCCGGGGAAGGGTGGCGGAGGCAGTGTCGCCGGAGATTCTGGATTTTGAAGCGTTGCGGGAGGCTATCGGATCAGATTATGTGATTTTGTGCAAGCATCATCCCTTTGTGAAGGAGCGGCCGAAACTCCCGGAGGGGTGTGAGTCGTTTGCCTTCGATGTGACAGGAAACCTGGAGATTGAGGAACTGCTGGCGGTGAGCGATGTCTGCATCTCAGATTATTCTTCTCTGGTATTTGAGTACTCCCTGTTTGAGCGGCCTATGATTTTTCTGGCCCATGATCTGGATGAGTACTTCGACTGGAGAGGATTTTATTATCCTTATGAGGAGATGGCGCCGGGCCCGGTGGTGTGCACCACCCAAGAGGTAATTGATTATATTCAGAAGCTTCCGGAGAGCTTTGACCGAAGGCGGGTGGCGGATTTTCGGGAAAAATCTATGGGAGCTTGTGACGGCCATGCCACAGAGCGGATTTTGGAGCTGATGAAGCAGAAAAATGCACAGACGGTAACGGAAGAACAGGAGTGAAGCATGAGTAAAGTAAAGGATATTTTGAAAAAGACGCCGCTGCGTCCTCTTTGGTGGAAGATAAATAAGCTGCCGCCCATGAAAAAATACAGGAAGAGACGGAATGAGCGGCGCAGGGATAAATTTCTGTTTCAGACCATACCGGGGATCTATGACAGCAAAAAGAACCAGCCTTTGAATGAGAAAAAGGTGATTTTCGTGGAGCTGCGGTACGATTCTTTGAAGGACAGCCTGCAGCTTTTATACCAAGAACTGAAAAACCATTATGATTTTGAGATACACCTGCATCTGCTGAATCACGAGGGAGTCCCCTATCAGCAGTACGTGGAAAATTGTAAGCGGCTGGCGGCGGACATGGCTACTGCCAAATACATTTTTATCAGCGATGCCTCTGAGGTGGTGAGCTGCGTGGCTATGCGCCCGGAGACGGTAGTAACACAGGTTTGGCATGCCTGCGGAGCCTTCAAGAAATTCGGAATGAGCACGGCGGACCTGATCTTTGGGTTTAACGCGGAACAGCAGAAACGGCATCCCATGTACGGCAATCTGACCTATGTGACGGTGAGCAGCCTGGAGATTGTGTGGGCATACGCAGAGGCCATGGATCTGAAGGGAAAGGAAGAGATTATCCGGCCAGTGGGAACCAGCCGCACCGACGTGTTTTTCCGTCGGGAGGCCAGGGAGAATGCTTTCCAGGAGCTTTACCGGCAGTTCCCGGCAGCAAAGGGCAAGAAGGTAATTCTCTATGCTCCCACCTTCCGGGGGCGGGTGGCCAAGGCGAAAACGCCGGACTGCTTTGATCTGGAGCAGTTTTACCGGGCCCTGGGCGATCAGTATGTGGTGATTACCAAGCACCATCCGCTGGTGAAAGTTCTTCCGGAGATTCCCGAACACCTTCAGGGCAGCTTTGCCATGGACGCCACAAAATCCATGACCATCGAGGATTTGCTGATGGTGAGTGATATCTGCATTTCCGATTATTCATCGCTGATCTTTGAGTATTCGCTGTTTGAGCGGCCTATGCTGTTCTATGCCTATGATCTGGAAAATTATTTTGACTGGAGGGGCTTCTATTACCCCTACGAGGAGCTGACGCCGGGACCGGTGTGCAGGACAAATGAGGAGATGATTGATTATATTCAGCACGTGGAGGAACGGTTTGACCGGCAGCAGGTGATTGACTTTAAGAATAAATTTATGAGCGCCTGCGATGGCCATGCCACGGAGCGGATTTTGAAGATGGTATTTGGGGAAGATAATTTGGAGAGAATGAAAAAATAAGCCCGCAATGAGGGATGGGGGAGTCCCTGATTTGCGGATAAAATGGAACGAAAAGGAAAAATTAAAATGACAGAGGGACAATGGAATAGAGGAAGAAAGCGGCTTATCTGGATCGATCAGGCCAGAGGTGTGGCGATGCTGCTTGTCATCCTGGGGCATGCTCAGTTGGGAAAGATGCCCAAATCTCTTATTTACAGCTTTCATATGCCGCTGTTTTTTATCATCAGCGGCTTGACTTTTCAGAAGGAGAAGGCGAGAAATCAGAGGCTGGGAGCGTATCTGGTCAAACATGGGAAACGTCTGGTAGTGCCATATTTCTGGTGTAATTTTGCTATGTTTCCGATGTGGTTTTTACAGCACCGGGTATTGACCAAAGCACAGGATGAGGGGTTCTTTTCTGTGCTGAAGGGGATCTTTTATTCCAACAGCCTGGTAATGGATGCCACAGCGAATCCCACCTGGTTTTTTCTCACCCTGTTTTTAGCCCTGGCCGGTTATAAAATAGTTTTGAATCTTAGCCGGGGAGATGATTGGAAGGAGCTTGGGCTTATAATAGCCTGCGGATTCCTCGCCTTCGCAGATCGGGGAAAAGATCTGCCCTGGCATCTCAATACGGCTTTTTGCGGAATTGTATTTCTTTATCTGGGCACAAAGCTGATGGAGATAGGATATTCCGACAGGGATGGGACAATATGCGGATGGATGAAACGGAAAGGGCCAATCGGAAGAAAATGCCGCTGCCTTGCGGTCATGATTGTGGCGGGGCTGTTGTGCTGGCGGGTGAATGGCAGAGTTTCCATGCATGGCAACAAATACGGGAAATCCTTGCTGCTGTTTTATGTGACGGCCATCCTGTTTTCCTGCGTGATAGTTCAAATCTGTATTTGGCTGCCCAGAATACGTATGCTGACCTATATCGGAAGGCACACCATTCTTCTGGTGGCGCTGCACACTTCGCTGCTGTAGCTGGGACGGTGGTTTTTCCCTGCTTTTGGACAGAGCCGGGGATACGCTCTTTTGCTGGCAGTGCTGGTGACGCTGCTTTTGCTTCCTGTGACGGCGTGTCTCATCCGACTGGCCCCTTTTCTGGAGGGATGCGAGTCGGAGGGCCGGACAGCAAATTGTGTGGGACGTGTCGTGATGACCTATGCGGCAGCCTGCATTCCTTTTTATTATGCTCTGCGCACAGTGGGCATTAATATGCGGGGGAACCTTTCTATGGGGCTGGGGATGAACGTTTTGCTTCTTTTGTTGTGCATTGCATTTGTCCTGTGGGCCCGTCGGCGATGCCCGGTAATTTTTCTGGATAGGTGCCCGGACGGAAACGGGTTCTAGCCCAGCAGTGGGCGTTCATACACTGAAGAGAGGGTTTGACGGCGAGGAAGTCTGTACAGGGATGGACCATAAACGACTTCACTATATTTTAAAAATCTGCATGGTGATTCTGCTGCTGGTGCTGGCCTACTTTTTGCCCAGGCTGTGCGCGCACCGGATGCTGGAACAGAAGATGCAAAAGCAGGTAATTGAATTCGCGTCCGCAGAATGAGAGGAAATAAGAGAATACCACACATAATATCGGCAGCTTTTGCTTATATTTTAATAAATACCGGGAGTGTTTGGCGGAATATGAAGCAGAAGCTGCCGAAATTTTTTATAATCATGCTGCTATTTGTCTGTGCCTTTCTTGTGGGGAGGGCCGGAGGACGTCTGGCAAAACGCGGGCTGCAGAAGAAAACGAAGACTCAGATGACAGAGAGTATGAAAGCGGAGACGGTTGAGAAGGAAAGCGAAACTTCTCAGGAAAGTCAGTCGGTCCGGCTGCCGGAGGGTGAAGGAAAAGGAACTGTTATCGTGGACCCCGGACACGGGGGACGGGATCCTGGAATGGTGGGGATCGATGAGCTGGAGGAGAAGGGGATTAATTTGGCGATCAGCGAGAAGCTGGCGGATCTTCTGGCGGAGCAGGGATACCGGGTGGTACTCACGAGATCGGGAGACTATGGATTGTATGACGAGGACGCCTCCAACAAAAAGGCTCAGGATATGCAGCGCCGGTGTGCGCTGATTGAGGCGGAAGAACCTCTGCTGACAGTGAGTATCCACCAGAATAGTTATTCTGATCCGGCCGTGTGTGGCCCGCAGGTGTTCTACTACCAGCACTCTGCGGAGGGAAAGGAGCTGGCTGCTCTGATCCAGGAGCAGCTGAATACCCAGCTTAAGATTGCCAGACCCAGGGAGATAAAATCCAATGAAAATTATTATATTCTGAAGCGTTCTCCCAGCGTGACCGCCCTGGTAGAGTGTTCGTTCCTATCTAATCCGGAGGAGGCGGCCAAAATTCAGACGGAGGAATACCAAGAGGCATTGGCCGGAGCGATCTGTGATGGAATGCTGATGTACCTGGAAGGAGAAATGGCACAGAGCCAGGGAACATGACCTGGGATGATCCGGAAGCAATTTTATTGAGGATGTGCGGAGAAGAAGGACTTGTACGGAAAAGAAAACAGAAAGATGGAAGGCCGTTCATTGACGCTGACATTGCCGAATGTTATAATGAACTCATCAGTTCCACAATAGATTTAGGACGAACGGAGGATAAAAAGATGAAGAAACTGGTTGTGACCGACAAGAAGGGCTGCATGGCCTGCCTGGCTTGCGTGGAAGCCTGTTCCATGGCATTTTATAAGGAATTTGATCCGGATAAATCCTGTATTCAGATCGTGCAGGGAAAGGATGGAAATCCCAAGCCCAACACCTGTATTCAGTGTGGAAAATGCGCCAGAACCTGTAAGCAGGGAGCCATTACCCAGAACGCTAAGGGCGTTTACATGATTAACAAAAAGCTTTGCAATGGCTGCGGCGAGTGCGTGGAAGTCTGTCCCATGCATGTGATGGTAAAAGTGGAGTCTTCACCGGTTACCACAAAATGCATCGCATGCGGCATCTGCGCAAAGGCATGTCCCATGGGCATTCTGGAAGTTCAGGAGAAATAAAAAAGTATAGAAAACGCTGAAAGAAAAAGGTTTTGACGTTTTCTGCAGCAAAAAACCGCTGGCAGTGAGGCACCCCCTTCAAGGTTCCCGCTGCGGCGGTTTTTTTATGGGTTTACAGCCCGCCCATGCGGGCGGGGTGGCTGTGAATAGTAACGCTGTTTTGAAGATTACTTCAGATTCAGTTTGGCAAACAGGGATCCCAGAGAGGTGGTAGCAGCCTCTGACTTAGGCAGCTCATAGGTCTCCTCCTCGATCTCCTTGGCAGCCACATCCTCCAGGGCTTTCATGCTCAGGCTCAGCTTTCCGTCCTTGACGCCGATCACTTTCACCTTTACTTTCTGTCCTTCCTTCAGTACAACGGAGGGATGCTTAATCCGCTGCTGGGAAATCTGGGAAATGTGAACCAGGCCGGATAAACCGTTGCCCAGATCGATGAATGCGCCGTAGGGTTTGATGGTCTCCACAGTGCCTTCCGTCACCAGTCCGACCTCCACGTTGGAGATCTTTTTGGCCCGCTCTGCCTCAGCGGCCTCCCGCAGAATATCTTTGGCAGACATCACCAGACGTTTTTCCGCTTCATCGGCGGTGATCACCCGAACCTCGATGGTCTTATTGAGCCAGTTGGGCAGATCGTCCTCCTCCACGTAGCCAAGGGAAAGCTTTGAGGCCGGAATAAATCCCCGGATGCCTTCCACATAGGCGATGGCCCCGCCTTTGGTCACACCGCTGATTTTTACGGTGATATTTTCCTGGCTGTTCAACAGCTCTCTGAGACGATCCCAGGCCATCACGGCAGCTGCTTCCTTCATGGACAGCAGAATGTGGCCTGCGCCGTCATCCCGGCGAATTACTGTGGCGGACAGGGTCTGTCCCACCTGAATCCGGTCCTTGAGAGAGAAGGACGGATCATCGCTGGCATCCTCCAGACGGATCAGGCCATCGGTGTAGTAGCCGAAATCCAGAGTGATTTCCGTCTCGGTGACGCCGATCACAGTTCCAGTGAGAATGTCTCCTTCGTTAATTTTCTTAAAAGACGCCTCCAGTTCCTGGGCATAATCGTCCATCGTTTCCTGGGGAGCAGTCTCCGGCTCCGCTGCAGGGGCAGCCGTGTCTGCCGCAGTTTCCTGAACAGCGTCATCAGTAACAGGTTCCATAGTCTTCGTTTCTTCCATGTTCATTATCCTCCCGCTAGTCTGTGCCCGGGCCAGGAATGGGTGGCCCCCGAAAAAAGGGAAAAATGCCTTATTCCTCCGGCGACACTGCCTCCGCCACCCTTCCCCGGAAGGTGGGCGCATAGAGAATCAC
>DBFBJF010000011.1:0-3885 GCA_048203265.1 Candidatus Merdiplasma sp. | reverse complement strand
TGTTGGCGCTTGCCATGCTCTCCGGCATGCTGCCAATGAGCGTATCGCAGGCAGCGGAAGAGGGTACTTCCGTGGATACACAGATGGAGAGTGTTGAGGAAAGTGTCGGAGAGACATCCGATGCGGACAGTCAGACTGCGGAGGAGACGGACAGTACTGTACCGTTGGAGGAGACAGAAGAGAGCAGCCAGACTTCGGCAGCAGATACAGCTTCAGAACCTCAGCTTCAGTATCTGTATGTGGAGACGCCATATCTGTATGCGCCGGCGTCCCAGAAGATAGCGGTCTCTTTTCAGGAGGGCATGACTCTCTCGGGGGCAGCGCTTACATATGAGAATGAGACGACTGCGGAGCAGTATACAGTTCAGGCGGGTGAGGTCCAGGACTCAACAGCTCTGTTCACTATTGCCTATGAAGAGGCTAGTGAAGCAGCGTCTTATCATCTGCTGAGCGTCTCGGCAGTGGTGAATGATGTGGCATATGATATAGATCTGAACGCAATAGGTATCGACTCCAGATATGGAGTCAATCAGGAGTGTGATACACAGCCTGATGCGGTGGTTGTAGAAGAGGAAGAAACTGCCAGTGTTCGTTCCGCTGAGGTGGGAGGTGTATCGGCATCTTTTATGACCATTGACGAGGATGGCGAACTTGAACAGAGTGACTCTGTTGAAACAGCGATTGCGGAAGCAGAGACGGAGGTTCCTAAGAGCAGTGCCCGCAGTCTTGATGCTACGGAAAAAAGCGGTAATCTGGTGGTCGCTCTGGATCCGGGACATGGAGGCTCAGATGGCGGAGCATCAGCTAACGGGCTGGTTGAGAAAAATCTCACATTGCAAATAGCTAAATATTGCAAGGCAGAGCTGGAGCAGTACAGCGGCGTGACTGTCTATATGACCAGATCTGATGACAGATACCTGGGGCTTAAGGAGCGTGTAGATAATGCGGCTGCAAATGGAGCAAACGTTTTTGTAAGTATACACATCAATTCCGCAACAGTATCTTCGGCTAACGGCGCGGAAGTATACTATCCTAATGCAAACTACATCTCATCTGTACATGCTCCCGGAATGAATCTTGCGCAGCAGATCCAGGATGAGTTGGTAGCACTCGGGTTGTATGACAGAGGTATTGATGTTAGAAATACTGTCAATGATATATATCCGGATGGATCAAAGCAGGATTATTATGGTGTGATCCGTTACAGTAAGCTGGCAGGGTTTCCGGGCATTATCGTGGAGCACGCTTTTATCTCTAATCCAAGTGATGCAGCGAAGCTGGCACAGGACAGCTTCCTCAGGCAGCTTGGTATTGCGGATGCCAAGGGCATTGCGGATGCCTACGGACTTACCAAGGGCAAGTGGGAAAAGGTTGGACAGAGTGACTGGAAATGGGACTATGGAGATGGAACCTACGCCAAAGATACTTGGGAGTACATAAACGGGAAATGGTACTATTTCGGCAACGACAGCCTTATGCTGAAGGGCTGGCAGGACATTGGCAGCGCCAGGTACTATCTCGATCCGGTCAATGGAGACATGAAGATCGGCTGGGTGTTACTTGATCAGAAGTGGTACTATTTTAACGCCAGCGGCGCTATGGTATCCAACGGTTGGACCTGGGTAGGAGACAGCTGTTACTACTTTGATGACGATGGCGTGATGGCGGCAGATGCCTGGATAGGTGATTACTATGTAAATAGCAGCGGCGCCTGGGTGCAGGGCTGGGTAAAACCAGGATGGTTCCAGAGCGGGGATCGCTGGTGGTACCGGCATAGGGACGGAGGATATACAATTTCCAATTGGGAACTGATCGACGGAAGTTGGTACTATTTTGATGCTGCGGGCTGGAGGGTGACTGGCTGGCAATTGGTGGGCAGTACCTGGTACTATATGGACGGTGACGGAAAGATGCAGACCGGCTGGCTGGAAATCGGCGGCAACAAGTATTATCTGTCCGGAAGCGGAGCTATGCAGAGCGGCTGGCAGCTGATCGGAGGAGAATGGTACTACTTCAATAGCTCCGGCGCCATGGAGACTGACACCTGGGTTGGAGAGTATTATGTAGATGAGAACGGGGTCTGGGATACGACAAAATTCCTTCCCAAGTGGATCTTAAGTGGAAACCGCTGGTGGTACCGCCATGAGGACGGCGGATATACAAGGTCAGACTGGGAACAGATAGCCGGCCAGTGGTATTATTTTGACGATGCAGGCTGGATGGTGACGGGATGGCTGAAGCTGGACGACACCTGGTATTATACGAATGCTTCCGGATGCCGAACGACCGGCTGGCAGCTGATTGGAAACGTCTGGTATTATATGGACAGCGATGGAAAGATGGTGACCGGATGGAAGGATATTGGCGGCAGCAGATATTATCTGTCTGGCAGCGGGGCTATGGTAACCGGATGGCAGGAAATAGAGGGAGAGTACTATTATTTCAGTGGCTCGGGAGCCATGGCAGCAGATACCTGGATTGGTGACTATTATGTAGATGAAAATGGCGTCCGTGATGATAGCAAAGTGAAGCCTAAATGGATTCAGAGCGGAAATCGCTGGTGGTACCGCCACGGAGACGGAAGCTATACAAAAGATGACTGGGAGCAGATAGCCGGCCAGTGGTATTATTTTGATGCGGACGGCTGGATGGTGACCGGATGGAAAGAAATTGACGGCGAATGGCATTATTTTCAGACTTCGGGCGCTATGCTTACCAACGCCTGGGTTGGAAACTATTATGTGGATGCCTCCGGCGTGATGGCAACCGATACCTGGATCGGCGATTACTATGTGGACGCAAGCGGACTGTGGGTTCCCGGTAAAGACAGGAGCGGCTGGGTCCAGAGCGGTGACAAATGGTGGTACCGACATTCAGATGGTGGATATACCACGTCCAACTGGGAATTTATCAATGGCCAGTGGTACTATTTCGATGCGGCTGGCTGGATGATGACAGGCTGGATCTTTGTTGGCAGTGATTATTACTATATGGATGCCTCGGGAGCGATGCACAAGGGCTGGCTTGAGGAAGGCGGTAATGACTATTATTTGAATCCCACAGGAAACTCCTATGGACCGGAAGGCGCTATGGCAACCGGTTATCGTGAAATTGACGGTACCTGGTACTATTTCAGCAAGGGGCAGTCCCCGGTTGGAGCCCTGTACTATACAGGAGTTACACCTATTATGGGGATCTCCCTGTTGGGGAACGACAAAGAGACCGCCGTGGATAAAATGGTACTGATGTATGTGAAGTCCGGACGTACATATCCAAGCGAAGCCCTGGGAGAAGGCGGCGCGCCAGATATAGAGACATTCTGTGAGATCCTGTACGATGAGGCTGTGATCGAAGGCGTGAAGCCGGAGGTGGTATTTGCCCAGGCTATGCTCGAAACCGGCTATCTCCAGTTTGGCGGGGATGTGCAGGTCGGACAGTTTAACTTTGCCGGCCTGGGAGCAACCGGCGGCGGAGTTCCCGGGCATTCATTTGACAGTGTGGCGGAAGGACTCCGGGCACAGGTGCAGCACCTGAAAGCGTATGCGTCTGATCAACCCTTGAACCAGGCATGTGTGGATCCGAGATTTGACTTTGTTACCAGAAATACAGCGCCCTATGTGGAGTGGCTTGGAATTAATGAAAATCCTTATGGCAGAGGATGGGCGGCTTCTCTCCGGTATGGAATTAATCTGGTACAGTTATATATGGAGCCAATGTATCTGCTGTAGAAAAGAGGTGTCTCTATGAAAAAAATATATAAGACAATAGGATTAATTGCTGTGTGTGCTCTGGTGACCGTCGGGTGTCAGCAGACCCAGGAGCAGGAAGAAGAGGAAAAGCAGCCGGAAGCTGTGGTCATTGAAAATGAAGAGGATGATACAGATG
>DBFBJF010000010.1:0-11554 GCA_048203265.1 Candidatus Merdiplasma sp. | reverse complement strand
ATTCTCCACCATCTTTTTGATGGATTCCAGATGACCAATGGCTTTGGAGAGACGGTTCAGCACCGCCTTGGTATTCTCATGGGTGTGAGTGTGATTATGGCTGTGCCCCGTCTCTCCCTCCACACAATGGCCTCCGTGGGTGTGCACATGTTCATAGACTGTTCCGTCCGGCCTGGTATGGCTGTGTGCGTGAATCTCCTCAGAGATCTCGTCTTTTTTCGTCAATCTTTATTTCTCCTCTTCTATCACTTTGCGTTCCAGCTCCTCCTTCAGATTTTTTCTGACAGCAGCTTTCTTCTTCGTTCCCTGCTTCCCCCGGGAAACTTTTTTATTCTCCTTCGCTTTCTCGTTCTGGGAGACCGGTTCTTCCACTCTGGTGCAGGAGAAAATGCAGACTCCCATGGCGGGAACCTTAATGCGGATGGAATCCGGCCTGTCATCGCACTCTTCCTTCTTGGAAGTTTTGACTCTCGGGTTGGTAGTTCCGGCGCCTCCGAATTCCTCCTTGTCGCTGTTAAAGATTTCCTTATATTTTCCGTGGAAGGGAACCCCGATCTTATGGTCCTCATACACAAGGGCGGAGAAATTGCAGACAACCAACAGCGTCTCCTCCTCCTTTTTCGACTTGCGCAGAAAGACCAGCATATTTTCGTTGGCCGAAATACTGTTGATCCACTCAAATCCGTCCGGATCATAATCCATCTGATACAAGGCCGGGCTTGTCTTATACAGTTTCATCAGAGCCTTCATATAATTGCTCATCCGCTGATGGTCCTCGTACTGCAGCAGATCCCATTCCAGTCCTTTCTGCTCTGACCACTCGTCAAACTGGGCAAAATCCTGTCCCATAAACAGCAGCTTTTTCCCAGGATGGGTCATCATAAATCCGTAGGCAGCTCTCAGATTGGCAAATTTCATCTCCCGCTTGCCGGGCATCTTGCCCACCATAGAGCCCTTTCCGTGCACCACCTCATCGTGGGAGAGGCAAAGAATGAAATTCTCACTGTAATTGTAGATCATGCTGAAAGTGAGTTCCCCGTGATGATACCCTCTGAAAATCGGATCCAGCTGCATATAGCCCAGGAAATCATTCATCCAGCCCATGTTCCACTTGTAATCGAATCCCAGGCCGTCCTCCTCCACCGGACCGGTCACTTTAGGCCAGGCCGTGGATTCCTCGGCAATCAGGATGGCGCCCTGGGACTGCTTCTTAAACACGGAGTTCAGATGTTTCAAGAACTCCACAGCCTGGAGATTCTCATTTCCGCCGTAAATATTGGCCACCCACTCTCCATCATTCTTTCCATAGTCCAGATAGAGCATGGAAGCCACCGCGTCCATGCGGATGCCGTCCGCGTGATATTTCTTCATCCAAAACAGGGCGTTGGCAATCAGGAAGTTTTTCACCTCCGGCCTTCCGTAATTATAGATCAGCGTACCCCAGTGGGGGTGATAGCCCTGTCTGGGATCCAGGTGCTCATACAGACAGGTGCCGTCAAACGAACACAGTCCATGGGTGTCTCTGGGAAAGTGGGCGGGAACCCAGTCCAGAATCACGCCGATTCCCTGTTCATGCATATAGTTCATGAACCACATAAAATCCTTGGGCGAACCATAGCGGGAAGTGGGCGCGTAGTACCCGGTCACCTGATAGCCCCAGGATTCATCCAGCGGATGTTCCATCACAGGCATCAGCTCCACATGGGTGTAACCCATCTCCTTCACATATTCAGCCAGCATGGGAGCGATCTCCCTGTAATTGTAAAACACCCTTCCATCCTCCGGCTTTTTCCAGGATCCGAGATGAAGCTCATAGATAAACATGGGCTCTGTCTTTGTGTCTGTATTTTTTCTCTTTTCCATCCACTGCTCATCGGTCCACTCAAAGCCGCTCAGATCCGCCACCACTGATGCGGTGGCAGGCCGCAGCTCAGCGGCATTGGCATAAGGGTCTGCCTTCAAAAAGGTCAGTCCGCCTTTCGCCTTAATTTCATACTTATAGATCGTCCCCTCCGTCAGTCCGGGAACAAACAGTTCAAAGATGCCGGAATCCCACAGGCGCCGCATGGGAAGTCTGCGTCCATCCCAGAGGACAAAGTCCCCTACCACACTGACCCGGAGGGCATTGGGCGCCCAGACCGCAAAATATACGCCGGGTACCCCGTTGATCGTCATAGGATGCGCGCCCAGCTTTTCATAAATGTCATAGCAAATCCCTGCGTTAAATTTCTTTGTATCCTTCTGCGAAATCTGGGGTGCAAAGGAATAGGCATCCCACAGTTCCTGGACTGTTCCATCGTCATAAGTAACCCTCAGCTTATAGGAGGGAATCCTCTTTCTGGGAATCAGAACAGCAAAAAAGCCCGCCTCATCCTCCTCATCCATGGGATACGGTTTCTTCACTCCATCCACCAGCACGGCAACCTCCTTCGCCGTGGGAATGAAGGTCTGAATCAGCACTCCGTCCTCCGTCACATGGGGTCCCAGTATATCCTGAGGCCTGTCCTCCTCCGAATACACTACCGCCTCAATTTCAGCCCAATCCATCATATCATATAGTTTTTCATTCATATGGCACACCCTCCCATATCAGTATGATGCTATTCTAACATCCTTGAGAGAAAATTACAACTAAAAGGTCTTTTTGTGAATTTTTTTAGTGCAAATAGCTGTCATTATCTGCCAAGTTCATGGATAAACAGTCCGCTGCGCAGTTTTGGCTCGAACCAGGTAGACTTGGGCGGCATCAACTCTCCCCGGTCCGCCACCGCAAACAGTTCTCCGATGGAGGTTGGATACATGGCAAAGGCCACCGCCCAGTCCCCGTCTGCCAACCGCTCCAGTTCTCTCAGCCCCCGAATGCCTCCTACGAAGTCAATCCGCTCATCCTGCTTGGGATCCCGGATATTCAGGATGGGCGCCAAAATCTCCCTCTGAAGCGCCGACACATCCAGCCCCTCCACCGGGTCCTCACTTAGATATTCCGGCTTAAACTTCAAACGATACCAGCGGCCCTCCAGATACATGCTCACCTGCCCCTTTTGTTCCGGAGAAGAAGCGTTTTTCAGAGGAAAGATCTGACACTTTTCTCCCACTGCTTCCAGAAACTGCTCCGTGGTCAGTCCGTTCAGGTCTCTCACCACCCGGTTATAATCCATAATCATCAGCTCCTCATCCGGAAACAGCACAGAGAGAAAATAATTAAATTCTTCTGTTCCGTCATAATCCGGATGGGCCGCCCGCCTCTTCAGTCCCACCTTCACAGCCGAAGCTGCCCGGTGGTGGCCGTCCGCGATATAAATCCGATCAATGTTCCGGAAGGCTTCTTCAATACCCTCTATCTCCCGCTGATCCCGGATGATCCATCCCCGGTGGGTCACTCCATCTTCCGTGGTAAAATCGAACAGAGGGGAAGTCTCCTTTGCCCGCGAAACTGCTGCCTGCAGACAGGGATCTTTCCGGTAAGCCAAAAAAATAGGCCCGGTCTGAGCGTTGCAGGTATCCACATGACAGATCCTGTCCTGCTCCATCTGAGCTCTGGTATTTTCATGTTTCTTAATCACACCGGTCTGGTAATCATCGATGGAAGCACAGGCCACGATACCGGTCTGGGAACGGCCATTCATCGTCAGTTCATACAAATAGTAGCAGGGCGTCTCATCCTGGACGAACTCTCCCTTTTCCACCATCTCCCAGAGCAAATCGTGGGCCTTTCTGTAAACCTCCGGCGCAAACATATCCTGCTGCGGCGGGAAATGTACCTCCGGACGGTCAATATTTAAAAATGAGAGGGGATGGGAAAGCGCCTCCTCCCTGGCTTCCTCCCTGTTATACACATCGTAGGGCAGGGCTGCAATCTGATCCGCCAGCCCCTGAGCCGGACGGATGCCCCGAAAGGGTTTGATGTCTGCCATATCTGATCTCCTTCCTAAATTTGTGAAAAGAAGCTGCCTCTCCAACCCATGGGCCTGGCGGCAGCTTCTTCTTTTTTCCTTTGTGCAGGTACATTCAGTCCTATTTTACCACACGGACCCTCATCACGCCCTCCACAGCCTTCAGTTTCCCCAGCGTCTCTTCGTCCAGCGCATCCTCCAGATCCAGAAGCGTATAGGCATACTGTCCGCGGCTGGTATTGCTCATGTTTACAATATTCGTATTGGAAAGAATATTCGTAAACTGGCTGATCATCTTCTTCACATTTTTATGGTAAAGAGCCACGCGGGAGATGGTCTCACATACTCCCAGATTGCAGTTAGGATAGTTCACAGAATTTTTGATGTTCCCATTTTCCAGGAAATCCATCATCTCATTCACTGCCATCACCGCGCAGTTGTCCTCTGACTCCGCAGTGGAAGCGCCCAGATGAGGAACCACAATTACGCCGGGCTTTCCAACGGTCTTTGTATTTGGAAAATCAGACACATATTTTCGGATTCTGCCCTCCTCAAGAGCGGCCAGTACAGCATCCTCATCCACCAGAAGGTCTCTGGCAAAGTTCAGGATCACTGCGTTGGGCTTCATAAGACGGATGGCATCCTCGCCGATCATACCTCTGGTGCTGTCCATCAGCGGCACATGGATGGTGATATAATCACACTGACGATAAATCTCATCCACATCATTGATGTGCTTGATGCTTCTGGAGAGATTCCAGGCAGCGTCCACGGAAATGTAGGGGTCGTAGCCGTAAACCTCCATGCCAAGATGGGTAGCCGCATTGGCAACCAGCACACCGATGGCACCCAGACCGATGATGCCCAGTTTTTTGCCGGACAGCTCACTGCCCGCAAACTGTTTCTTCACCTTCTCCGTATCCTTGGCCACATTTTCATTGCCTGCCTGGGAGGATACCCAGTTGATACCTCCCACCACATCTCTGGCAGCCAGCAGCATTCCTGCAAACACAATTTCCTTTACTCCATTGGCGTTTGCCCCCGGAGTGTTGAATACCACGATTCCCTTTTCGGCGCACTCCTCCAGGGGAATGTTGTTCACTCCTGCCCCGGCTCTGGCGATTGCCAGCACATTTTCCGGTATCTCCATCTCATGCATATTGGTGCTGCGCACCAGAACACCGTCCGCCTCCTTGATGTCATCCACTTGCTTGTAATCTTTCGTAAAGCGGCCCAGCCCTACGGGCGAGATCGCGTTCAGACAGGTATATTGATACATCTTTTCCAATCTCCTCAAATTTATTTCTGATTCTTCTCAAACTCTCTCATAAATTCCACCAGCTTCTCCACTCCCTCTATGGGCATGGCATTGTAGATGCTGGCTCTCATACCGCCTACGGATCTGTGTCCCTTCAGGTTCACAAATCCCGCCTCCTCGGCGGCAGAAACAAACTTTGCGTCCATCTCCTTATCCCCGGTGACAAAGGGCACGTTCATCAAAGAACGGTCCTCCTTGCGCACCGTCCCGTGAAACAGCTGGCTCTGATCCAGGAAATCGTAGAGAATGGCTGCTTTCTTTTCATTTCTCTCCTTCATGGCCTCCAGACCGCCCATAGATTTCAGCCATTTGAACACTTTGCCGCACATATAAATGCAGTAGCAGTTGGGGGTATTGTACAGAGAGTTGGCGTCCGCGTGGGTTTTAAACTTCATCATGGTGGGAGTGCCGGGCAGCACATCATCCGTGATCAAATCCTCCCGGATCACAGAGATCACCATGCCCGCCGGTCCGATATTCTTCTGGACTCCTCCGTAAATGATGCCATATTTCTCCACATCTACCGGTTCCGATAAAAAGCAGGAGGACACATCCGCCACCAGCAGCTTTCCCTTGGTATTGGGAAGCTTTTTAAATTTGGTGCCATAAATGGTATTATTTTCACAGATATATACATAATCCGCCTCCGGAGTGATGGGCAGATCCGAACAGTCCGGGATATAGGAGAATGTCTGATCCTCACTGGAAGCAATCTTATTGGCTGTTCCGTATTTCTGTGCTTCCTGGTAGGCTTTCTTAGCCCACTGGCCGGTCACAATGTAGTCCGCCACCCGGTTCTTCATCAGATTCATAGGGATCATGGCAATCTGCAGGGAGGCGCCTCCCTGCAAAAACAGCACCTTATAGTTCTGCGGGATATGCATCAGATCCCGCAAATCAGCCTCCGCCTCGTTGATAATCTCCTCAAAAGCTTTGGAGCGATGGCTCATCTCCATCACCGACATACCGCATCCCCGGTAGTCCATCATCTCCTCTGCGGCTTCCCGCAGTACCTCCTCAGGCAAAACCGCCGGTCCTGCGGAAAAATTGTATACGCGACTCATGATTCTGTTTCCTCCTTCATATCGTCCTGATCAAAAGCCTCTGTGATGGCCGCTCCCGCCGGAACCATGGGGAATACCTTATCATCCTCGGCGATGACGCAGTCCAATACCACCGGCCGCCCAAGCTCCACAGCTTTCCGGAACGCGGGTCCGAAATCTTCCATCTTTTCCACCCGCATGCCCACAGCGCCCATGGCCTCCGCCAACTTCACGAAATCCACCGCGTCATTCAGAATGGTCTGGGCATACCGCTTTCCATAGAACAAAGTCTGCCACTGGCGCACCATACCCAGCACGTGGTTGTTCATCACCACCTCAATGATGGGTACGTTATAGCGGACCGCTGTGGCAATCTCATTCATATTCATGCGGAAACATCCGTCTCCCGCAATATTGATCACCGTCTTCTCCGGCCTGCCAATCTTAGCTCCGATACTGGCTCCCAGACCGTATCCCATGGTTCCCAGGCCACCGGAGGTCAAAAAGGTGTGGGGCTTGGAATACTTGTAATATTGGGCCGCCCACATCTGATTCTGGCCCACCTCCGTCACAATGATCACATCCTGATCCTTGGTCTGGCGGTAAATCTCCTCCATGATGCCCGGGCCAGTCAGAGCGTTTCTGTCATATTTCAGCGGATACTTATGCTTCAGCTCCGTCACATGGGCAATCCACTCATCGTGATTATGATCCTCAATCCGGGGATTCAGCCGTTTCAGCACTTCCTTCACATCTCCGATAACGCTGGCATCCACCCGCACATTTTTGTTGATCTCCGCAGGATCCACGTCGATCTGTATGATCTTGGCTTTTTTGGCAAACCGATTGGTATCTCCGGTGACACGGTCACTGAACCGGGCGCCAATGGTAATCAGCAGGTCACACTGGGCCACGCCAAAGTTGGAAGCTTTGGTCCCGTGCATGCCCAGCATACCGCAGTAAAGCTCATCGGTACCGTCAAAAGCCCCCTTTCCCATGAGGGAATCCGCCACCGGGGCGTGAACCTTATAAACAAACTCTTTTAACTCTTCGGACGCGTCCGCGATCACGGCGCCGCCTCCCACAAACACAAAGGGCCTGCTGCTGTGGTTGATCATCTCCACCACCTGGTCCAGATCCTCTTTTCTGATATGAAGGTCGCTGGGCTCCACCGGTTCTGGAACAATGGGCTCATATTCCGCCATATCCGCTGTAGCGTTCTTCGTGATATCGATCAGAACAGGGCCTGGCCTTCCCTCCTTGGCAATGCGGAATGCGCTTCGCACTGTATTGGCCAGATCCTTCACATCCTTCACAATATAATTATGCTTGGTGATGGGCATGGTGACACCGGCAATATCAATCTCCTGGAAACTGTCCCTTCCCAGCAGAGATACCCCCACGTTGGCCGTGATGGCAACGATGGGGATGGAATCCATATAGGCAGTGGCGATCCCCGTCACCAGGTTGGTGGCTCCGGGACCTGAGGTGGCCATGCACACGCCCACCTTTCCGGTTGCTCTTGCGTATCCGTCCGCCGCATGGGCAGCTCCCTGCTCATGGGAGGTAAGAATATGATTAATTTCACTGCTGTGCTTATATAATTCATCATAAACGTTTAAAATCGCGCCGCCCGGATAGCCAAAGACGGTATCCACGCCCTGCTCCTTCAAACACTCAATTAAGATTTGTGATCCGTTTAATTTCATGTGATGACTCCTCTTATTTTCTTCTTTACTCAGCCCTTCCCGCCTTCGGCGGGCTGGCTGTCAGTGCTTTGGGATCTCCAGAATGGCTCCACGGTTTCCGGAGGTCACCATGGCCGCATATCTGGCCAAATATCCTGTGTTAATCTTGGGTTCTCTGGGCTTCCACGCGGCCCGGCGTCTCGCCAGCTCCTCATCGTCCACGGCCAGCTCCAGCTTGTATTCGGGGATATTAATCTTAATGATGTCCCCCTCCTCCACCAGAGCGATGGGGCCGCCCACTGCGGCTTCCGGTGACACATGGCCGATGGAAGCTCCCCTGGAAGCTCCGCTGAACCGTCCATCCGTAATCAGAGCCACGGAGGATCCCAGTCCCATTCCTGCAATGGCAGAGGTAGGGTTGAGCATCTCTCTCATGCCGGGGCCGCCCTTGGGTCCCTCATAGCGGATCACCACCACATCTCCCGGGTTGATCTTTCCACCCAAAATCGCCTCGATGGCATCCTCCTCGCAGTCAAACACTCTGGCTGGTCCCTCGTGAACCATCATCTCGGGAACAACGGCAGAGCGCTTCACCACAGCGGAGTCCGGCGCCAGATTTCCCTTCAGGGCAGCCAGGCCGCCAGTGGGGCTGTAAGGATTGTCAATGGGACGGATCACTTCCGGATTCAGATTGACGCACCCCTTAATGTTCTCTCCCACCGTCTTCCCGGTCACCGTCATGCAGTCCAGGTTCAGAAGATTCTTTTTCGTCAGCTCATTCATCACGGCGTACACACCGCCCGCCTCATTCAGATCCTCAATATAGGTGGGGCCGGCCGGAGCCAGGTGACACAGGTTCGGGGTCCGCTCGCTGACCTCATTGGCAATATCCACATTTAACTCCACACCCGCCTCATGGGCAATCGCCGGCAGATGCAGCATACTATTGGTGGAACATCCCAGGGCCATATCCACGGTGAGAGCGTTCATAAACGCTTCCTTCGTCATAATATCTCTGGGACGGATATTTTTCTTCAAAAGTTCCATCACCTGCATACCCGCGTGCTTTGCCAGCTTCAGCCGGTCAGAGTACACAGCGGGAATGGTGCCGTTGCCCCGAAGGCCCATGCCCAGAACCTCCGTCAGGCAGTTCATGCTGTTGGCCGTGTACATACCGGAACAGGAACCGCAGGTGGGACAAACTTTGTTTTCGTACTCTTCTACTTCCTCATCCGTCATTTTTCCGGCAGCGTGCTCGCCCACTGCCTCAAACATGGAGGAGAGACTTCTCTTTTTTCCCTTCAGATGGCCTGCCAGCATGGGTCCGCCGCTGACAAAAATCGTGGGGATATTCAGTCTGGCCGCCGCCATCAAAAGGCCCGGCACATTTTTATCGCAGTTGGGTATCATCACCAGCGCGTCAAACTGGTGCGCCCTTGCCATACACTCCGTGGAATCCGCAATCAGGTCCCTGGTCACCAGAGAGTATTTCATTCCCTCATGCCCCATGGCAATTCCATCGCAGACCGCAATAGCCGGGAATTCTCTGGGAACGCCGCCCGCCAGGGCCACGCCCATCTTTACTGCCTCCGTAATCTTGTCCAGATTCATATGCCCCGGAACGATCTCATTGTAGGAATTTACAATGCCGATCAACGGCTTATCCATCTCCTCTTTCGTCATGCCCAGGGCATTAAACAGGGAGCGGTGAGGGGCCTGCTGAATCCCCTTCTTTACTGCGTCACTTCTCATAATTCATCCTCCTTATCCGCCCGCCGGCCACTGCGGCGGGCCGCTGATATGTCTTATTTTTCCACGCGCTGGGCAATCAGATCTCCCATCTGGACGGTTCCCACTCTGGTACAGCCCTCAGACCAAATATCGCCGGTACGGTATCCATCCGCCAAAGTCTGCTTCACCGCCGCTTCTATGGCATCGGCCGCCTCGTCCAGGTCCAGGGAATAACGCAGCATCATGGCTGCGGACAGGATGGTGGCAATGGGATTTGCCAGATCCTTTCCCGCAATATCCGGCGCAGAACCGTGGCTGGGCTCATACAGTCCAAACTTCGTCTCATTCAGGGACGCTGAGGAGAGCATACCGATGGAGCCGGTGATCATACTGGCCTCATCGGAGAGAATATCTCCAAACATATTTTCCGTCAAAATCACATCAAACTGGGAGGGATCCCGCACCAGCTGCATAGCACAGTTGTCCACCAGCATATGCTCCAGTGTTACGTCCGGATAATCCTTCGCCACTTCTTCCACCACGGTTCGCCACAGTCTGGAAGAGTCCAGCACATTGGCCTTATCTACGCTGCAAACCCTGTGGTTTCTCTTTCTTGCAATATCAAACGCCTTCACCGCAATTCTGCGGATCTCCGCATCAGAGTACACCAGCGTGTCCACCGCCGTCCTCACACCGTTCTCTTCTTTGGTGTAACGGTCTCCGAAATACAGACCTCCGGTGAGTTCCCGCATAATCAGCAGATCAAATCCCTTTTTACTAATATCCTCCCGCAGCGGGCAGGCTGCTCTCAGCTCATCGTACAGGTAAGCCGGGCGCAGGTTGGCAAACAGCCCCAAAGATTTTCTGATTTTCAGCAATCCCGCCTCCGGGCGCAGATTGGGGGGAAGCTGGTACCAGGGAGAAGTCTTTGCGTCCCCTCCGATGGATCCCATCAAAACCGCGTCGCTGGATTTGGCCGTCTCTATGGCCTCATCCGTCAGGGGAACCCCATGTACATCGATGGAGGCCCCGCCCATAAGCACTTCCACATAATTCAGAGAAAACCCGTAACGTTTTCCCGCCGCATCCAGCACTTTGCGCGCCTCTCTCACTATCTCCGGTCCGATCCCGTCACCGGGAATTACCGCTATTTTAAAACCCATCTTACTCATCCTTTCCCTGTCTTTTTCATTCTAAAACGCTTTAACTTTTATCTTAATGTATTTTTTATAATATTTCAACCCAAACTGTCGAAAATATGATATACTGTCATTATCTATTTTCGAAAAAATTAAGGCGGGAATGATTATGGACAAGCTAGATTATCAAATTTTAAATGAATTAAAGAAAAATGCACGTCAGACAGCCTCTGAGATCAGCAAGAACATTCATCTGTCTGTATCCACTGTGATCGAACGCATCCGGAAAATGGAGAAATCCGGTCTGATCCAGTCTTACACGGTGATTACAGACGATGCCCTGCTGGGCAATGACATTACCGTACTGATGGAGATCAGTATGGAACATCCCCGGTACAATGACGCGTTCATTAAGCAGGTAAACGATAATCCCAATATTATCGCCTGCTACTATCTGACCGGTGATTTCGATTTTCTCCTGAAGATCTGCTGTAAATCCTCGGATCACCTGGAACGGATACATAATTCTATCAAGGACTGCCCCGGCGTCCGGCTCACCAAAACTCACTATGTACTGCGGACGGTGAAAAACATCCACTCCTCCCAGGCCGAATGTGACGACTGAACACTCTGGAGGAGACTGCCTCAAATTTCAGGGCGGCAGTCCCCTCCGGAGCGTTTTTTATTCCTAGGAACGCAGTTTCCTTATGAAAAAACTCTGCGCAGATTTTTGGGTCTGCAC
>DBFBJF010000009.1:0-6267 GCA_048203265.1 Candidatus Merdiplasma sp. | reverse complement strand
GCTACGGACCAAAAGGTCGGGGGTTCGAATCCTCTAACGCACGCTGAAAAGAACCTTGATTGCTCAAGGTTCTTTTTTTGTGAGGGAAAAAGAGCTTCTGCCCGGCAAATGCTCTCAGAGCGCTCACTCGCGCTCCGATGTCTTTACCGGGCTCAGCCTGGCTTCCCCTTTTTCTCCCAGAGCCAGCCGGATCTCCCCCTGCTTCACTTTTCCGGAGCAGGACAAGCCCTGGGAAGAAATATCCAGTTCCCCCTTTTCATAGGCATAGTGATACGTCTCCCGGTCTTCCGCTCCGTCTCCCACCTGGCAGCTCATCTGTCCGCCATCTCCAAAGCGGTAATAAGTCTCCCCGATAATCGCGTCATAGGCAGCCTCATCATATTGGGTTCCATCCGGCGCCGTCAGGCCGGTAATTTTCCAGGCTGTACCCTCCAGTGTTTCCGGCGCGGAGGAGCATCCGGTGAGCATCAGCGCAAAAACCGGCAGCCACAGCCATCTTCTCCGTTTCCTGCCGTCCCTTCTCCTGTGTTCTGACATTTCTTCATCCTTCCTCCCCGCTTCCGCGGATCTTCTGTGAAGCATTTCCGCAGGTTAAAAATATGGATCTGTCCGCTGTCCATAAAAGCTCTATACGGGGAAAAAGCACCGATTCGGTTCTCCAGCCGTCGGTGCTTTTCTTTCTGTGCTTTTTGTATTTTTACTCAAGTAAACCTGCCATAGCCTTCAGAGCTTCTTCCTCATCGACCCCATCCACGCACACATTGATCTTCGAAGTTTTCTGGCTGGCCAGCGCCATAACACCCATAATACTCTTGGCGTTCACACGCTTGTCCTCCACCTCAAAGGTAATGGCACTTTTGTACGCACACGCAGTCTGTACAATGTGAGGGATGATTTCCCCGATGTCGGTTTTACGATTACTAGTTATCTTTTGACTAATCATAATTTTGCCTCCCACGACTATTACCTTAATACTTGCCGCAAGTATCTCACTCACATATTCTAAATACTAACACATCTTTTCTGCCAGGTCAACGAAAACTCTACAATTCCTGACCGGGTTAGCCAAGATCTCTAAAAATATCCTCCCTTGGGCAGCGTTACAGAGATCCTCCCATTCTTGTGCCGGCCCGCTTTGCCCCTCGGTCGCACCGGTTCCCCCAGGAATCAATCAGCACATCATCCCGGTATACACAGATAATCTCACAGTTGTTGGGACATCCGCCGCAATTCATCTCTCTGGTCTTAAACTCCATCTCCTCCACAGAGAAGTCGAAGGGACTCCTCTTGGCGCTCCGCCCCGCCAAAATGGCTACGCCGAAGGCTCCCATCAGATGTCCGTTCTCGTCCACAATCACATCGCAGCCAAGAGCCCTCTTAAAGCTCTCCAACACGCCCACATTTTTGCTGACGCCGCCCTGAAATACTACCGGGGAGATAATCTTTTTCCCCTTTCCCACATTGTTCAGGTAATTGTTTACCACCGCCTGGCAGAGGCCGGCGATGATGTCCTCCCGGCTGTGCCCCATCTGAATCTTGTGTACCAGATCTGACTCGGCAAACACCGTACATCTGGCTGCGATCTGGGTGGGATGGGAGGAAGTGAGCGCAATCTTTCCAAATTCCTCCACCTCCACGCCCAGTCTCTTTGCCTGGCTTGACAGAAACGCCCCCGTCCCGGCCGCGCACAGAGTATTCATGGCATAGTCCACCGCCACTCCGTTCTCCAGCAGAATAATCTTGGAATCCTGTCCGCCGATCTCCAGAATGGTGCGCACATCCGGATGCAGGGTGGTGGTCCCCACCGCATGGGCTGTAATCTCATTTTTTACCATGGTGGCCCCCACCATGGCTCCTACCAGCTTTCTTGCGCTTCCGGTGGTGCCGGTCGCCACAATCTGATAAGCATTTTTGTCAAACTGTTCCTCCAACAGGGCCAGCAGACGTTTCGCCGCTCCCAGGGGATTTCCCTCCGTCCAGATATAGGCACTGGACAAAATACGGTTTTTCTCATCGATGATCACCCCTTTGGTGGAGATGGATCCTATATCTATTCCCAAATATGCTTCCTGCATTCCTATCTTCCCCTCTTTCTCATACTGATCATATCATAAAAAGCTTCCAGTCTGGTCTCCAGTCCCGTATCGCTGGTCTGCGAATCAAAAGAGAGAAACAGGATCGGGATCTTATCATCCGCGCTGATATTCTGCAGCACCGGCATCACATCGATCTCCGGCGTACAGTCGGCGGATTTCACATGAATCAGACCGTCAAATCCCCTGGAAGCATAATTCTTGGCACACCAGATATTGGCCGTGGAGGTGGGTCCCATCTCATATTTGCAGTAATCCGCCACCTGTATACTCAGGTTTTTCCCCTTATAGTGAAGATTCCGGTTGGTAAAGTTCATCCACCGGTGAACCTCCACCCCCATATCTGCCAGTTTCTGCTCCAGGTCCAGATTGGAAAATGCGTCCATGACCGTATAATACTCGCCGATCACCCCCACCCGGAGAGGCTGGTCCGGTTTATCCAAAGGAATGGACTCAAATTCCTGCTTCGCCCTCTGGTAAGCCTCCTCAATGTCACGGCTGCCGGCAGCCATCCGCATAGAAGTCTGAAGACGGTTCCAGGCCTTTTTGTAGTCTCCCCGGTTCACCTCAAACCCGCAGTTTTTGTAATATTCCGCCTCCATCTCATCCAGATACGTCAGCATCTTCAATGTCTCCATCATCACTTTGGCCATCCTGGCCAGCGACGCCTTCGGATTGATCCGGTGCAGCGCTTTCAGGTAATCCTTCATATTCCCTGTGGAGTACTCCGACAGATTAATAAAATCAAACTCATAGCCCAGTTCCCGGAGGATCTGCTCCTGCAGCTCCCCATAATATCCCAGGCGGCACAAACCCATGGTCATGACGATGGTATCCGCCCCGGCTTCCAGCGCGTCAATCATGCTTCCCAGCGTAACCTTAAAGGGGGAGCAGACATAGTCCGGACTGTAACGGCTGCCAATCTCCATGGTGCGCCGGGTCATAGGCGGCTGGAGAATATACTTCGTATTCATCCCCTGTTCCACAAAATATTTAATACAGAGATTATAGTGGCCAAAACGGGGAAAGGCCACTTTCTTTGTTGTGATCTCTGCCATTATAATGCACCTCGCTTAAAATTCAGAATATCCACAAAACTCTCCAGCCGGGTTTCCAGTCCGGCGGTTCCGCTCTGATTGTCCAGCATCAAATTCAAGATGGGAATCCCGCTGAACCTGCGCATCACAATATCGTTCACCATGGAGTCCGGGCCGCAGGGGAAAGCGCTCAACAGCACGATCCCGTCAATTTTATCCCGGCAAATCTGAATGCCGCCCACAATCTCCCGGTTCAGCTCCCACTTCAAGGTGGGGGACACCTTCAGAGACTGCTTCAGGGCCTCCTTGGTATCCGTCAGATCCGCCCGCAGCGCGGTCACTCCCATCTGTTCCAGCAGATCCAGAACCGGCTTTCCGATATAGGCGTCATCCAGCACATAACTGTGGGCCGCCACCATAATTTTCAGACCTTCCTTCTTAAAGAGCTGCTCCTGCTCCTTCAGACGCCGCTTCCAGTCCTCCGCCGCCGTTTTTCTGGCCTTTTTGTAGGCCTCCGCCGTCTGCTTCCTGGAAAAACCCAGTTCTGCTCCCAGCGCGTAAAACGCCCGCTCCTCTGTCTGCTTTTTGTGTTCGTCCACATTGTAGGAAATAAACTTCTGGCTGCTTCCCCGGAACGTATTACACACCAGGTCATAGAGCGCCTGGAACTTGGTGCACATTTCCCTCTGCATCCCGAAATTGTCAATCCGTGGCACAAGAATATAATCACATTTTCCCATCAAAGCCTGTACATGACCCAGATAAATCTTGGTGGAGAGACAGGCCTCATCGATAGCTGCTTTTGCGCCTCTTTCCACAATCTCCTTGTTCGTCTGAGGGCTCACCACAACCTGAACCCCCAAGGCGGAAAAGAATGTCTTCCACAGCACCCGGTAACGGTAATAAAGCAGACCTCTTGGAAGGCCTACGCACAGCTTTGTCGCCTCTTTCTCTACTGTCTTTTTCATAGATCCTTCATCCCTAATCCAATAAATTATCAATCGCGAAACGCAATTAACGGAATTTTAACACAAAATGCGGAAATGGTAAAGCAGTCCTCCTTCTGAAACGCAGAAAGAGAACGTCACAAAAGCTCCGTTCAAATTCGTCATAAACTTTTGCGACGTTCTCTTTCTGCTGCTTTTACTCTAAATACCACACCGTTCCGTCCGGACCTGTGTATGTCCCATCGCCGTTGTCCGTGTAAACACCGCCCGCGCCATTCTGCCAGATGCCGGTACCTCCATCCAGGTACAGGATCTGATGGTTCATTCCCTCTAAGTCCACAACGCTGGCGGAAGCAGACGCGCTGTCCTCCGGGGAAGGCGGATCGGTCTGAGCCCAGGCACTGCCGCTGCTTTGCTCCATCCACTGCCCATCGCTGTCCTCTGTATACTGACGGCCGCTTCCGTCATACCAACCGCCGTCCTCTGACCGGTACACGTAATTCGCTCCCATTCCTTCTTCCGAATAGAGGGTAACCTGATCATCTGTCAGCTCAATGCCGCTTTTCTCCGCTGTAGGCGGGGAAACAGAGACATACTGAGCTGAGACATACCCGGTTACACCGCCATCATCAATCTGATACCATCCGGTATCCTGTCCGTCTGCCGTCACCACACCGGTGATACTCAGCGTATCAGCATAATATGCCGTCCGGATCACAGCAGAATCCAACGTATAACTGCTGCGCACATTCAGCTGGTCTGTCACAATCCACCCGGTAAAGGCTTCCGGAACAATAGCATAGTCCGGGCCGACGGTATCCCCGGCCCCGTCTGTTTCCCCAAGGCTACCTGTTCCCTGGGCGGAACCATCCTCCTGGGGCTCAGTCTGAGAATCATTCATGTCACCGGAGGCGGAATGATCCCCTGCGGATTCCTCCCGGTCATCCGCTGTCCCGCCCGGGACGGCACTTTCCGTCATTCCGTTCCCGTCAGAAACTCTCAAAGCTTCCACCAGTGTTCCTCTGTTTGCGGTATCCGGCGTTTCCTCCTGCTCCCTGTCCCACACCGGGACAACAGGCTGCTCCAGGTCGGCCGCTGAGGCAGTCTCCGGGGCAGCTGCCATTCCCACGGCGCTCCCAATCATCACCTGGGCCGCCAGCATTGCCGCCACCAGGGCAACGGCAGGAAGATACCGCTCCTTTTTCCCATTTATCCCGCAAATATAACGGATTCTCTCTTTAAAAACCAGCACCGTGTTGTTAAATCCCGTGGTCATGTAGGGAACTCCACTTTGGAAGGAGGCGGTTTTTAAGAGCAGCTTCCCGTAGCGAATGCGTTCCCCCGCGGAATAGTCCTTCACCACCCACCCGTCACAGAGATTTTCCACCGTTCTGTCTGCCTCCCTGCGCATCCAATAGAGCACCGGATTAAACCAGTAAATTGTGTTCACCGCCATCAAAAACATTTTATACCACAGATCCCGGCGTCGGAAATGGGTCAGCTCATGGGAAAAAATAAAGCGCAGTTCCTCCCGGCTGTATTCCTGCTGTGTCAGATAAAGGCCCGTCCTTTTTATCCCGGCCAAAACCGGAGTGGAAAGTCTCGTCCCCATCCACAGCTTGGGCGGTCTTCGAATCTGAAGCTTTCGGCAGATCCTCCGGTATATCATCAGGGTTTTCTCCTCATCCACCGGACAGCTCCACCGCCGCAGAGATTTCATAGCCAGATGATAATGCAGGATCCGGACCAGGGCAATCAGCACCGCCCCCGCAATCCATATCTTTGAAAACGCATCCAGCAGATAGTATCCTATGAAGTTTCCTCCGGCTTCGCCCCCGGCCACCCTCATGACAGGCACAGGAGAGGAAGCCTTTATGGCTGCCTCCCCGCCAGCTGCTGTTATACTGTTTTCCGGCTTTCCCCCTTCTTCCGGGAGCGCCTCCCCCGGAAGACTTTCCTGCTCCCGGGGCGCCTCAATCCTTACCCTCACCACATTCCCCGCCGGAATCCGAACGGGCACCAAAAGAAAGACGCCCACAGCAAACCACGTCCAGTATTTCCACCCAGATGCAGAGTTCTCCTTTATCAGCCGGGCCAAAAGAGACACCAGCAAAATCACACCGGCCGCAATGAGATTCATTTTCAATATATGAAGTGTGAACGCTGCCATCCCCCTACTCCCCCTGCTCT
>DBFBJF010000008.1:0-10108 GCA_048203265.1 Candidatus Merdiplasma sp. | reverse complement strand
GTCTCAGTCTCAGCTTCCGTTGCTTCCTCGGTTTGGACTTCTGTCACAACTTCCGTCTCAGCCTCAGTGGATGCCTCCGTCTCGCTTTCCGCCTCGGTGGCTGCTTCTGTCTCGGCCTCGGTGGATGCCTCCGTCTCGCTTTCCGCCTCGATGGCTGAAGCCTCTGTCTCAGCTTCGGTGGCTGCCTCTGTCTCGGTCTCAGCAGCCGCCTCCGTTGCCGCTTCGGTGGCCGGTGCTTCCGTCTCGGCTTTTTTGGATCCGCAGCCGGACGTGGCAGCAGCTACCATAGATACGCCCAATAATAGGGCTAGTACTTTCCGCTTCAATGATAAAACCTCCCTTTCTATTCCTTAATATTTCTAAGTATACTTCTTTTCTCAGAAATTTTCAATTAACTTCCTGTAAAAAAAGAAAGTTTATAGAGAATTTTGTTTCATCATTGTGTAAAGTATCAAGCCTCGCCTAAATACTCCTCCAAACATAGGCCCTGATCATAGATTTCCTTTGCCGCCTGTTCTCCCACATATCGATAATGCCAAGGCTCATAGCTGATCCCTGTAATTTCCGTTTTATCCAAAGGATACCTCTGAATAAATCCATACCGCCAGCCGTTTTCATTCAGCCATTCATACACCTGATCGCCGTAGGAATGAATTCCATCTGCATTAATGTCCACCGCGCTCCCCAGCTGATGTTCGCTGGTTCCGGGTACGGCCACCCAGTTCAATGCTTCCTGCTCCGCCTCATCCTGACTGTATCCCTGATTCACAAATTCCTGAATCTTCTCATTCATGATCCGCTGCTGGTCCTCCGCAGTTCGATATCCGGAAGCCACAATCGGATAAATGCCGCTGGCCCTGGCATCATCAAACATCTGCTGCAGTGCCGGATATATTCTGGAATCCACCGATTTGCCGTTGTCCAGCTGTGTCAGTTCCACCTGATATCCATCGGGCAGAGGGTGATCCCGGTTTACCAACAGCAGCAGCCAGTCCTCATCGCCCGCTTCGGTATCCTGATCGTTCCAGAGATCCCCGCTCCCCTCCTGGGAATTCTGCGCTTCCCCCGTGTTTGTTCCGGACTCAGTGTAAACCAGGCCGGCCGCTTCACCGCCTCCGGTCTCTGCCGTATGGGAAACCGCTCCTCCAAAATGTCCCGGTAAAATCACGGTGATCACCGCCACCGCCGCCAGCAGTACACAGACCGCCAGGATCTGCCCCGTCAGCTGGGCACAGCGCCTGCGCTTTTTCTCCTTCTGTCTTTTTTCCCAGTCATATCTGCTCTCCCGCATACACTCACTCCTCATCCTTGTGCTGTAAAGATGAAGAACAGCGCCCCGGTGCGGGCAGGGGCTTCCCCTTGCCCGCCACAGTGAGGCTTTCCTCATCTGAATGTAAGCATATCAGGAATTTTTCCTGGAAAGTTTAAGTCCCTTTTGTCACTTTCCTAACATCGGGTAAAGAAAATATTAAGATTTTATGATGACAGGGGCAAAGGCCCGTCTCCGTCTTTCTTTTTCAGCGCTTTGCGGGCAGTTCCACCACAAAGGTGGTCTTTCCCTCTCCGCTGTTCGCACGCACCGTTCCGCCGTGAAGCGTCACAATATCCCTGGCAATGGCCAGTCCCAGTCCGGCTCCTCCGGTACTGGTGGAGCGGGCGCTGTCCAGCCTGTAAAATTTTTCAAAAATACTCTCCAGCTTATCTCCAGGGATCTCCCCCTCATTCTCAATGAAAATCTGTATCCGGTCTCCCTCCTCTTTTGCCTCCACCCGGATCGTACTGCCGGCTTTTCCATAGGTGATGGCATTTTTCAGAATGTTATTGAACACTCTGGCCAGTTTCTCCGAATCGCCCACAAGCACCATATCCTCGGGAATCTGCTGCTCCACCCTGTTTCCATTGGCAGTCAGCTGTGGATACAGCTCATCCACAATCTGCACCATCATATAGCAAAAATCAATATTCTCCCGGTGCAGAGGCATATCCTGCACATGATACCGGGTAATTTCAAAAAGTTCATTGATCAGTCCTTCCAGCCGGTAAGCTTTCTCCAGGGCAATCCGGATATAATGCTCTTTCTGCTCCCCGGGAAGATTTGGGGTCTCCTCCAGCAGGCTCAGATAACCGATCACCGAGGTCAGAGGCGTTTTAATGTCATGGGCCAGATAAACTACCAGCTCGTTCTTCCTCTGCTCCGCCGCCTGGGCTTCCTCCGTTCGCTTTTTCAGCCGGTGCTTCACCTCGTTCAGCTTTTCCTCCATAAAGCCCAGCTCCGGGCACATGCGGATGTCCTCCTGGGATTCCGCTGCCAGCTGGTCCACTCCCTCCACCATCTCATCAAAGTACCGGGTAAACCAGGCCCTGGTGACGCGAAACAAAATCACAAACACCAGAAGGATGGCGGCCCCGATGATCAGATCCATATGGTTTAAAAAGACCCGCCAGTATATTTCCTGGGCTTCCAGCCAGTCCACCTGGAGTAAAACCATTATCACATCCACAATGTAATCGGCCAGATGTCCCCGGATGCCCTCCCGCAGCAGCACCACCGCCGCCGCGGAGAGCGCCACCACCACGCACAGCTGAAACACCAGCCGTCGAATCAGTTTTCCGTAAACTTTCCCCTTCCGTCTCCCGGGTCTCGGAAACCTCCGTTTTTTTTCTGCCTGCTCTCTACTCAATTTTATATCCCACTCCCCATACAGTCTTGATATATTTGGGCCGCTCCGCCGTGTCTTTCATTTTTTCCCGTAAATGGCGGATATGGACGGTGATGGTATTGTTGTTCTTGCTGTAATACTCATCCTTCCAGATCTCATGAAACAGTTCCTCCGCGCTGACCACACTCCCCTTTCGCTCCAGCAGGATGCGCAGTATAGAGAATTCCGTGGGAGTCAGTTCCAAAATTTCCTCGTTCAGGCGGCACTCATGCTTCGCAATGTCCAGTGTAAGTCCCGAATAGGAAATCACCCGGTCCTGCTCCTGCCTTGCCGCGGTATTGTAGCGCTTATACCGGCGAAGCTGGGCCTTTACCCTGGCCACCACCTCCAGGGGCCGGAAAGGCTTTGTAATATAATCATCGGCTCCCAGGGTCAGTCCGGTGATCTTGTCCATCTCCTCCTCTTTTGCCGTCAGCATAATCACCGGGAACTGATGATCCTCCCGGATTTTCTGGCAGAGGGTAAAACCGTCCATATCCGGCAGCATCACATCCAGCAGCGCCAGGTCAATCTCCCTCTCCCGGACACAGGCCAGCGCCTCTTTCCCCCTGTAAAACTTGTAGACGGTATAGTTCTCACTTTTCAGGTAAACCTCCAGCAAATCTGCGATTTCTGCCTCATCATCCACAATCAAGATTTTATCCGACATTACAAACCTCCCTAAAACCCGGTCAGAATACAATTACTGCACTTCTTGATCCCGTACTTGCGTCTTTGCCGCCGCCCCTTTTTCCTTCCACCAGGCTGAAAAAAGCAGAGCCGCCGCGGCAATCCTATCTTACCAGCAAACGGCCCTGCTTTTTTATCTTTCCTGTTGAAATACTATTAAGAAATTCTTAATTTTTCTCCATTAGTTCTGTCATCATTCCCTTTGGAGGGACGTCCGCGCTCATCTCTTTTCGATAAAAATATATTGTACGTGTTGTCAAGGAACTATATAATAATGTTGAAATCAAAAGGAGGGATATCATGGAAACGGAAACGCTCACATTCCGCTTCGCCGACCGGTCGGACGTACCGCTGATTCTGTATTTTATCAGGGAGCTGGCCAGATACGAAAAGTTAGAGCAAGAGGTGGTTGCAACCGAAGAACTTTTGGCGGAATGGATTTTTGACAAGGAAAAGGCGGAGGTCCTTTTTCCCATGGTGGATTCCAAAGAAGTGGGATTTGCCCTGTTTTTTCACAATTTTTCCACCTTCCTGGGACGAAGCGGCATCTATCTGGAAGATCTTTATATTATGCCGGAATACCGCGGAAGGGGTTACGGCAAAAGTCTTTTGAAAAAGCTGGCCCAAATCGCGGTGGAGCGGGGATGCGGCCGTCTGGAATGGTGGTGTCTTGACTGGAACCGGCCCAGCATTGATTTCTACCTGTCTCTGGGGACCGAGCCCATGGAGGACTGGACCGTGTACCGGATTTCAGGAGATACTCTGAAAAAACTGGGGACAGACGCGGAGTGACTTTCACTGTCCCGCGTCTGTCCCTGTTCTGCCCCCATCTGTTTCTTATTTCTGTCGGTTTTCTATTTTAACCGCTCCACATAGATCTCATACACCTCATCCTGGTCGAAGAGCTGAAGCATCGTCTCCCGGTTCATCACCGCGGCAAAGCCGTAGACGGTAATTCCCTTCTCTTCCACATAATCCGCCGCCTGCCGCAGCTCCTGCGCTTCCTGCTCTTTTCCCATCATGTTCATAAATGCGTCCTGATCAGCAAGGTAGCGAAGCATGCTGGTAAAGTGAACCACCATGGCATCCTCCGACTGCATCTTTGCATCCTGCTCATCCCAGTAATCGCTCTCACTGCCCTCCTGGCCGCCTGCCAGACGGCTGTACTCACTGTACATCAGCAAATCAGGATATTTTGCCATATCCCAGTACATGGGGGTGGAAGCGGAAAACTTACAGTTAAATCCCAGATTGTTCGCCCGGAACATATCTCCCTCGCTCTCCCCTGTCTTCACTGCGCACCAGGGATTGATCACATCCTGCTCATCCAGGTAAGCTTTGAAGGATTCATAATCCATCATGCGGTTTAATGTCACATACCCCACATACAGTTCATGATCGTCCAGATCTTCAATGGTCTGCTGCGCATCCTCCCGTTTTCCGGCGGCGCACATATTGTACTCCTCCGGCAGGGCCTCCTCCAGAGATTTGGTTGTGTCTGCCGGCCCCTGGAACCAGGCAAAGCAGTTTCCTGTGGGCTCCCGGAGCACATTGGGATCATACAGCTTCAGATCTCCCCTCACAATCTCCCCCGACACACTGGTAAAGCTTCCATTATAGCTGATAGTCTGGGCAATGCTGATATCATAAACCCCGTATCCCTTATCCTCCACATCCACAGAGCCCCTCTCATTGCAGGGTAAAAATAATTCCGAGTACACTGCCATATCCAGGGTCATCTGATTTTCCGCCTGCACCATATCGCTTCCAGCACTTTCTTTGGAAATATCCCCCGGGATTTCCACTGTCCGTCCCGGATCATAATAAAACAGCGATACCATCCGGGGCAGCCCAAACTGGAGCAGCAGAATGACTATCACCGCGGCGGCCAGAGTGGTGACGCCGAGCCGCAAGAATGCCCTTCGTATGGATTGATTTACCAGGGTCACAAACGTATCCTCCCCCGGTCTTCCCCCATCTTCCCCGCCCTCTTTGCTTTCTCCCTGCTCCGGTTCCTTCTCTAAAATCTCCTCCAGCTCCGGAATCTCACTGGTCTCAAACAGATATTCTCCAATCGCCTCATGCCGTTCCACATCCTGCTCCACCTGCCTGCGCGTCTCCTCATCCAGCGTTCCTTCCCGATAGCGCCGCAGCTTTTCCCTGTATGTCATAAAACCACCTCCCAGTCTCATTTCTGAATCTCCCGGCCATCCAGCAGGACTCTCAGCTCCTTCTTTGCCCGAAACGCCAGCAGCCGCACGTACTCCGGGCTCAGGTGAAGCATGGCCGCAATCTCCCGGTGCCGGAATCCTCCGAAATACTGCAGCAGCAGTATCTCCCTTTTCCTTGGCGACAACTGTTCAAGGGCCTGCCGCAGCTCCCGCTTCCGCTCCCCTCGCAGGATCTCCTCCAGCACATCCTCTCCGGTTTCCCCGGCGATGTCTCTCTCTGCCTCTGTCCTCTTCCCGCCTCCGGTTTCCGGCTCCGGGGAGGAAACCATCCGTCTCTCCCTCCGGTACGTGTCGTAATACAGATTCCTGGCCACCATATATAGCCAGGCCCGCATATTGGTGTGAGAATCCTTCAGCGACAGGAGCGCTTTCAGGAAGGTTTCCTGCAGGATGTCCTCGGCCAGGGCAGTGCTGCCGCACAGGGAATAGAGATAGGCATACAGTTCACCGTAATACTGTTCATAAAGCTGTTCCAGCAATGTTCCTTCCAGATCCTCACCCCCTCTCACCTATATAACGATCTTACCGGAAAAATGTTACATTTTCCACCGTATTTCTCTCCATTTCAGGAAAATGGCGGTTACACCGCCGGTCCGGCTTCACACTTTTGCGCCGGGCGCATATGATAAGTCAACGATGCAATTTCCGGAGTGAACGGATGAAACGAAAACTGTTATCTTTGGCAGGCGTGGGGCTGATCCTTGCGTCCCTTCTGACCCTGCCGGCATCTGCCCAGGAAAAAGAGGAAAAAGAACCGGTGAAAATCACGCTGAGCGAAGTGGCCCACTCCATCTTCTATGCGCCCCAGTATGTGGCCATCGAGGAGGGATACTTTGCCGAGGAGGGAATTGACCTGACTCTGGTCAACGGCTTTGGCGCCGACAAGGTGATGACCGCGGTGCTGGCGGGGGAGGCTGACATCGGATTTATGGGATCGGAGGCTTCCATCTACACCTATACCCAGGGAGCAACAGACTATCCCGTCAACTTTGCCCAGCTCACCCAGCGGGCCGGCAATTTTCTCATTTCCCGGGAGCCTGTGGAGGATTTCTCCTGGGAGGATCTCAAGGGCACCTACGTGCTGGGAGGCCGGAAAGGCGGTATGCCCCAGATGGTCTTCGAGTATATCCTGAAACAGAACAACATCGATCCGGCGGCAGATCTGGAAATCAACCAGAGCATTGATTTCGGCTCCACCGCCGCGGCCTTCCTGAGCGGTCAGGGGGATTATACCGTGGAATTTGAGCCCTCCGCCACCCTCTTAGAGCAGCAGGGCGCCGGCTATGTGGTGGCCTCCCTGGGGGTGGACTCCGGCTACGTTCCCTACACGGCTTACTGTGCCAAAAAGGAGTTTATGGCAGAAAACCCCGAGGTCATTCAAGGGTTTACCAACGCCATCCAGCGGGGTCTGGACTACGTGAACAGCCATACTCCCCAGGAGATTGCCCAGGTCATCGCGCCCCAGTTTACCGAAACGGACCTGGAGACCATCACCACCATCGTGGAGCGGTACCAGCAGCAGGATACCTGGAAGGATAATCTGATCTTTGAGGAGAGCAGCTTTGATCTGCTGCAGGATATTCTGGAACTGGCGGGAGAACTGCCAAAGCGGGCTACCTACGAGGATCTGGTCACCACGGAATTTGCCCAGGCGGCGGTAGCCGAGGGATAATCTTCTGGAGCCGCCGCTGATTCCAGGGCGGCTCCGTCTTTCCTTTCTCCCCTTGCGGCGGTTTCGCGCCTGTGATACATTGGTGATAAGATCAATGGCGGACGGAGCAGGGGATCATCCCTTTGTTTCGGCGTCATGGGAAAATGGGGAGGATAAGTATGCAGTACATATTACTGGTGGAAGATGACGAAGATTTATCCGAGGGCATCGCCATGGCTTTGAGTGATGACAGCCTGTCCTTTACCCGGTGCGGCAGCATCCGGGAGGCCACGGAGGCGCTGCGGGAGCGGGAATACGATCTGCTTCTTCTGGACATCAGCCTGCCGGACGGAAGCGGTCTGGACCTGTGCCGGAGTGTCCGGCAGCGCAGCCGGGTGCCGGTGGCGCTCCTGACCGCCCGGGACATGGAGCTGGATATTGTGAAAGGGCTGGAGGGCGGCGCTGACGATTATATCACAAAGCCCTTCAGCCTGATGGTGCTGCGGGCCAGGGTCCGGGCCCTGCTGCGGCGCTCCGGGGAAAAACAGGAAGCCCTGTACCAGCAGGGACCCTTCCGCTTCTCCTTTGGCACCATGGAATTCTGGAAAAACGGCGTTCCCCTGGAGCTTGGAAGGACGGAGCAGCGGATTCTCCATCTGCTGGTCTTTCACCCGGGACAGCTTCTGACCAGGGACAGGCTCATGGAATGGGTATGGCCCGACGGCACAGAGTACGTGGAGGATAACGCCCTCTCCGTGGGGATCCGGCGGCTGAGAGAACGGCTGGAGGAAGATCCCGCCCATCCGGTTTTCATCCGGACCGTGTACGGCAAGGGATACATCTGGGAAGGGAAGGGGGCGGAATAATGAGGCTGGAGCTGTGGGCGGCCCTCTGGGCCCTCTTCTGCGCAATCATCTGTCTCTTTGCCATTCGGCATGTCAGCCGGAAATCCCGCCGCATGCTGATCGCCGTACAGCAGGCGCTGGACAATGCCATCGCGGGAGATCTGCAGGCAGAGCGCTATGACGAGTCCCTGAACGGGGCCATTCTGGAGCGTCTGAACCAGCTGGTAACCATGGCCGGGGCCCAGCGGAACCGGGCGCTGCGGGAGCGGGACGACATCATGGCCCTGATCTCCAACATTACCCATCAGGTGCGCACTCCCTTGGCGGGCATCATGCTCTACGGCGGCATGCTCCGGGAGCAGGAGGCGGAACCTTCCTGCGCCATGCTGGCGGACCGCATTCTCCGCCAGGCCGGGAAAATGGAATTTTTCATGAAGGAGCTGGTTCGAACCTCCTACGCCGAGCAGGAGATGCTGAAGATGCAGCCGGAAAAAATTGCTCCCGAAGAACTGATCACCGCCGCCTGTCAGAACGCGGAGCTCTCCTCCATGAAGAAGGGCATTGTCATCCGGCAGCTTCCGCTTCCCGCCCCGAAGGGCAGACAGAATCCCGGAACAGAAACTTCCGCCTCCCTCCTGTGCGCAGCAGACCGGAGATGGACGGTGGAAGCCCTGGATAATGTTCTGGACAACGCAGTCAAGTACGCGCCGGAGAACTCCGAGATCACCGTGCGCGCCATTCCCTATGAATCCTTCCTGTGCATCGAGGTGGCGGATCAGGGGCCCGGCATCCCCGAGGAGGAGCAGGCAAAGATCTGGAATCGCTTCTACCGCTCCCCCTCCTCCCTACGCACCCCCGGTTTCGGCATCGGCCTGTATCTGGTGCGGGAAATCATCGGCCGGCAGGGCGGCTATGTCCAGGTGAAATCGGCGCCGGGGCAGGGCTCCGTCTTCTGCCTCTACCTTCCCAGGAATCTTTCCAATCTGTCACATTTGAAAAAGAATTGAGAAAGATTGCTCTGTTATAGTGAAAGTATAAAAAACCGGACCGCTCCTTTATCGGGGAGCGGCGGCTAAACAGGAGGAATGCGGATGTATATTTTGCAGACAGAGCAGTTAAAAAAGTACTATGACACCGGGGAGGTGGTGGTAAAGGCCCTGGACGGAGTGGACCTGACGGTGGAGGAGGGGGAATTTGTATCCATCGTGGGGGCCTCCGGCTCCGGCAAGTCCACCCTGCTTCATATGCTGGGCGGGCTGGACGTGCCCACCTCCGGCCGGGTGCTGGTGGAGCAGAGGGATCTCTCCAGAATGTCCCGGGATGAGCTGACCATCTTCCGGCGCAGAAAGATCGGATTTGTATTTCAAAATTATAATCTTCTGCCCCTGATGAATGTGTATGAAAACATTGTGCTCCCCATCCGGCTGGACGGTGTCCAGCCCCAGCAGGAGTTTGTGGAGGAGATCCTGGAGGTGCTGGGGCTGTCGGAGAAGCGAAACGCCATGCCAAACCAGCTCTCCGGCGGCCAGCAGCAGCGGGTGGCCTTGGCCAGAGCCCTGGCCTCCCATCCGGCCATCATCCTGCTGGACGAGCCCACGGGAAATCTGGACTCTGCCACCAGCCAGGATGTGATGGGACTGGTCCGGGTGTCCGGGGAACGGTTCGGCCAGACCATCGTGATGATCACCCACAATGAAGAGCTGGCTCAGATGTCCCACCGCATTGTGCGCATCGAGGATGGAAAAATCTGCAGGGGAGGTGTGGGGATATGACCTGGAAGGTAAACAACATCTCCGTGATCCGGGATCTGGCCTCCAAAACCTACCGGGCCGGCCGGAAACGAAATTTTCTCACCATCTTTGCCATCTTTCTCACCACCCTTCTGGTCACTGTGGTGCTGGGAGTGGGAATCAGCTACTACCAGGCGCTCTCTCAGCGCCAGCTTCGCATGGAGGGTATGGATTTTGATGTCATTCTGCCGGAACCTACAGA
>DBFBJF010000007.1:0-17137 GCA_048203265.1 Candidatus Merdiplasma sp. | reverse complement strand
GATAACTGGAGAGAGGAGAGGCAGAAAGGAAATCCAATGATAAAAAATATTGTATTTGACATGGGACACGTACTGGTAGATTACAGCTCCAAGCCGGTCTGTGAACATTTTATTGAGGATGTGCTGGACCGGGAGCGGGTGCGCACGGCGGTGTTTGTATCGCCGGAGTGGAATATGCTGGATATTGGAGTGCTGACGGATGAACAGGCTCTGGAGCAGATTTGTTCCAGACTGCCCCAGCGGCTTCATGAGGCCGCGGCTTTGTGCCTCCGGGATTGGCATCTGTACAATATGAAGCCGATACGGGAAATGGAACCGGTGGTGAGGGACCTGAAGACGAAGGGATATGGGATTTATGTGTGTTCTAACGCGGCGATCCGATTGGTGGATCTGTACAGGGATCTGTTTCCGGCGCCGGAGTGCTATGATGGCGTGCTTTTCTCCGCGGAAGTAAAATGCATTAAGCCTCAGAAAGAAATATATTACCATCTGTTTGAGCGCTTTTCCCTGAAACCGGAGGAATGTTATTTTATCGATGATCTTCCCATTAATATAGAAGGGGGAAGAGCCTGCGGAATGGACGGCTACTGTTTTGCAGATGGAGATATGGAAAAGCTAAAGGCTGTGTTGGAGAAGCTATGAAAAAAGAATAGAAACTCTATATAGGGCATATGTCAAAAAAAGTAATTGACATATGCCATTTTCATGCTATAATGAAATCATAGTAATTGGCATATGCCATAAACGGAAGGCATTTTTACAGACAGGGAGGAGGAGAAAAATGCCCAGACCTTGCAAGAGAAGAAGAATCTGCGCAGAACCATCCTGTGGCCTATTCGGCCCCAAGAGAAGAGGGGAGGAGGGCGCTCCCGCTATCACCATGACGGTGGATGAGTATGAAAGTATCCGGCTGATTGATCTGGAGGGAATGACCCAGGAACAGTGCGCCCAGCAGATGGGAGTGGCGAGAACCACAGCCCAGGCGATCTACGGCAGTGCCAGGGCGAAGCTGGCGGAATGTCTGGTGAATGAGAAAAACCTGGTGATTGCCGGGGGGGATTATGAGATCTGCGGACACGGCGGGAGAGAGCACGGATTTCACTGCCAGATGGGGCATGAGGGCCATTGCCGCAGGAACGAGCACTGCCATAGGAGACAGGAGTGGGAAGACAGGCCGGAAACAGGGTGCCATCGCCCGCATGAAGAAAAAAGAGGCAGAGGACACAGAGAACCGGAAACAAGTGACAGAGAGATAGTTGATGAAAAGAGGATAACAGGAGGAATGCAAAATGAAGATAGCAGTAACGTATGATCAGGGACAAATTTTTCAGCATTTTGGACATACGGAGTATTTTAAAATTTATGAGGCCGAAGATGGAAAGGTGGTTTCTTCTTCTGTGGAGAGCACAGGGGAGAGCGGACACGGAGCGCTGGCAGGCCTGCTGAAAGAGTGGGGCGTAGATACGCTGATCTGCGGTGGGATTGGAGGCGGCGCCCGGGCAGCCCTTGAAGAGGCAGGCATCAAACTGTATGGGGGCGCTTCGGGAGACGCGGACCAGGCGGTGGCAGCATTTCTGAAAGGAGAGCTGGCTTTCGACCCGGAAGCCCACTGTGAACACCATGGTCATGGACACCGGGAGGGAGAGAACTGCCACGGCCATGGGGGACACCATGGAGAAGGAAACTGTCACAGCCATGAGGGACACCATGGAGAAGGAAACTGTCACGGCCGTGAAGGCCGCCACAGAGAAGGCCATCATGGACACGGAAGAGGACACGAAGACAGCGGCTGCCACGGCCGCGAAGATGAGGACTGAGAGAAACGCAGGAGGACGGCTATGCCGGAATGAAACCCCAGAATGTTTTTGAGATATAGAACAGGGCGGCTGCAAAAGAGCGAAAAGGTCTTTTGCAGCCGCCCTGTATTTAATTGTAACTGACCACGGGATAACCGATGAAGATGGTCTCGTAAATGATTTTTGCGGCGTCGGTGGGCAGGTTGACGCATCCATGGGAGCCATCAGTTTTGTAGATGTCACCGCCAAACTCTGTCCGCCAGTTGGCGTCATGCAGGCCGATGTTGCCGTTGTAGGCCATCCAGTATTCCACCGGGGAGGTATAATCCGCTCCCCGCAGTACGGCGGGAGACTGCATGTAGAAAATGCGGTATACGCCTCCCGGAGTCTGACGGTCTGTCCCAAAGGTACCGGAGACGCAGTCGGTTTCCAGAAGCTGCTCTCCGTCCCGGTACAGCCAGACCTTCTGGTTGGTCAGGTCAATCTCAATATAGCTGTCTCCGATGTCATCCCCCCTGGTGAGAGAAGCGCCCTCCTGGCTCCACACCGGCATGACAAAGTGAGGGGTGTTGGAGATGCTGTCCGTCAGCGCCTTGGCGGTTGCCTCCACATCCAGCTTCCAGCCGAAATTGCCCTGGTAGAGGGTGATGGTGGTGCCGTAGCTGGTCTGGAAGCTGCGGGGATACCCCACGGTATCGTATTGATCCGCCAGTGACTGGGCGTAGGCGAGAAATGCCTCCTCAGGGGCAGTCAGGGTGTGATCCTCTGTCTCAACCAGCCAGGAGGCGATCTCCTGGGCGGTCAGGGTTTCCCTGGTGCTTCCAAACCACATGGAGAGGGCGCAGTTTTCATACTGGCCATCCGGGGCGAAAGGATTGATCAGATCCGTATCAGCCCTGGCCTCAGCACTGATTAGGGTTTCCTGGAGAAGCCACTTCTGATTTTCATCTCCGGTATACTCCTGCAGAGAGAGGGCGGCGCCATTGTAGGGGCGGGTATCATTCAGGGTAAGGTATCCGCCCATTGCCGACTGCAGATAGAGACACCCGTCCGGGCTATGCCGGATCAGCCAGATCTGGGAATCCGGTATTTCGGATGTCTCCGGGTTCTCATTTTCCGCTTTGACCGGCTGGTCTGTCAGGACCACACTGTCATCTTCCAGGGCAGTGAGAAACCGGCCGGATACCAGAGAACTGATCCGGAAGCGGGAGGCGGAAATCTTTTCCAGATAGAATTTCTGCTGATTTACATCCAGGGCGCGGTACATCTGCAGAGAGTTTTCCGCTGGTTCTGTGTCTGCCTGATCTGTCTGAGTGCAGGACGGGATGTCCAGCACGAAATTTTCATTTAATTCGCAGGAAATCTGATAGATTCCCTGGGATACCGACTGGCCGGCCAGACAGGGCCGGGATGAGGGCAATAAGACAGTGAACAAAAAAAGGAGGGCAAAGGCAAAAAAATGGAGAAGAGGATGTTTCTTTTTTCTATTCCTATTCATATGTATTTCCTCCAGGGATGGGCGCATCTTGCAGAGTATCTAAGGAAGTGCTGATTTAATCAGCTCTTCCTTAGATTGTACCATAATTTCTCTCCCGCGGAAACGGGTTGTTTTGCGGGAACCCTTGTCAACCAAAGAAGGGATATGGTAGAATGTCTTCAGACATGAAATCAAATCCAATATGCCCACAGGAAGAGCAAAGGAGAGCCGAACATGATATTGATAAAACAGGGAAGAGTACTGGATCCGGCCACGGGAACGGACGGGATCTGCGATGTGCTGCTGGAAGACGGGATGATCAGGCAGGTGGCGGAGACGATTGAGGCGGAGGGAGCTCAGGTGATTGACGCTGCCGGCTGCTTTGTGATGCCGGGCCTGGTGGATCTGCATGTTCATCTGAGGGATCCCGGCCTTACTTATAAGGAAGATATTGAGTCCGGGGCCAAAGCGGCAGCACGGGGAGGCTACACCACCATTCTGGCCATGCCCAATACCAAACCGGTGATTGATACGCCGGACCGAGTGGATTATGTGAAGAATAAGGCGAAGAAGGTGGCCCCCATCCATGTGCTCCAGGTGGGAGCGGTAACCATGGGGCAGGAGGGCAGGGAGCTGGCGGATATTCCCGGGATGGTGGCGGCAGGAAGCCCGGCGATCAGCGAGGACGGAAAATCGGTGATGGATGCCGGACTTTACCGGAAAGCCATGGAGATTGCCGCTGAGCTGGATATTCCCGTGCTGGCCCACTGCGAGGATAAAAATCTGGTGGACGGCGGAGTGATGAACGCGGATGACCGGGCGGAGGAGCTGGGTATGCGGGGAATCACCAACGCGGTGGAGGACGTGATTGTGGCCAGGGACATCATTCTGGCCAAGGAGACGGGAGCCAGGCTCCATCTGTGCCACTGCTCCACCAGGGACAGTGTGGAGATGATTCGCCTGGCGAAGCAGGAGGGGCTGAAGGTGAGCGGCGAGGTATGCCCCCATCACTTTACCCTGACCAGCGCCGATATTCCGGGAGATGACAGCAATTATAAGATGAACCCGCCGCTGCGCACGGCCGCTGACCGGGAGGCCCTGGTGGAGGGACTGCGGGATGGCACCATCGATGCCATTGCCACGGATCATGCCCCCCACAGTATTCAGGAGAAAAACCAGTCCATCACAAAGGCGCCCTTCGGCATTGTGGGGCTGGAGACAGCGGTGCCGCTGACGGTGACCGAACTGCTGGAGCCGGGAGTGATTACGCCTATGCAGATGGCCCGCCTGATGAGCTGGCAGCCGGCCAGGATTGCCGGACTGGAGTGCGGAACTCTGGCGGAGGGAAGCCCGGCGGATGTGGTGTTGATTGATCCGAAGGAAGAATATGTGATTGATAAAAATACCTTTGCGTCCAAAGGGCGCAACACGCCCTTTGACGGCTGGAAGGTCAGGGGAAAGGTGAAAATGACCATATGCGGCGGAAAGATCGTGTATGATGACAGGCAGGAATAAGAGGAAGTCAAGGCGTCCCGGTTCGCTGTTTGCGGGAAGAAAGAGAAACGGCTGTGAATCGTAACAGAAAGGGAAAAAACGGAGGAAATTATGATACAGAAATTAATCAGTAACATTCAGAAGACAGGAGCTCCCATTGTGGTGGGACTGGATCCCATGCTGAGCTACATTCCGGAGCATATCCAGAAGAAAGCCTTTGAGGAGTACGGGGAGACGCTGGAGGGAGCAGCGGAGGCTGTCTGGCAGTACAATAAGGCCATTGTGGACGCGGTTTATGACCTGATCCCGGCGGTGAAGCCTCAGATCGCCATGTATGAGCAGTTCGGCGCGGAGGGCGTGAAGGCCTTCAAGAAGACGGTGGATTACTGCAAGTCCAAGGATCTGGTGGTGATCGGGGATGTGAAGCGCGGGGACATTGGTTCCACCTCCGCGGCCTACGCGGTGGGGCATTTGGGAAAAGTCCAGGTGGGAAGCCACGCCTATGCGGGCTTTGACGAGGATTTTGCCACGGTGAATCCCTATCTGGGTTCCGATGGCATCAAGCCCTTCATCGATGTGTGCAGACAGGAAAAGAAGGGGCTGTTTATTCTGGTGAAAACCTCCAATCCCTCCAGCGGCGAGTTCCAGGACCGGCTGGTGGACGGACGTCCGCTGTACGAGCTGGTGGGCGAGCAGGTGGCCCGCTGGGGAGAGGACTGCATGGGTGAGGATTACAGCTATGTGGGAGCTGTGGTGGGAGCCACCTACCCGGAGCAGGGAAAGGTTTTGAGAAAGATTATGCCGAAGGCGTACATCCTGGTTCCGGGGTACGGAGCCCAGGGCGGCCGGGGCAAGGATTTGGTTCACTTCTTCAATGAGGACGGGCTGGGAGCCATTGTCAACTCTTCCCGGGGAATCATTGCGGCCTACAAACAGGAGGCTTACGCCAAATTTGGGCCGGAGCATTTCGCCGAGGCCAGCCGGGCCGCGGTGGAAGATATGGCGGCGGACATTCGCCAGGCTTTGGAGAACCGTTAAAGGCCGGCCACAGTAATGGCGGCAGATTTTTAAAGATAGACAGAAGCGGCAGCGGCCAGAGGAATGCGCAAGCAGGTCCCGGTGGAGCGCTGACCGCGAACATGAAGGAGACTGCTATGCCTGAAAAATACCAGGAGAGGGCTGAGATCATCAGCCAGGAAGAGATTGGCACCGGCATTTTCAGTATGTGGGTGCAGACAGAACAGATTGCCCGTGGGGCGAAGCCGGGGCAGTTTATTTCCGTGTACAGCCGGGATGGGAGCAGAATGCTTCCGCGCCCCATCAGTATCTGCGAGGCAGACGGAAAGACCGGGAGACTGCGGATCGTCTACCGGGTGGCGGGAGCCGGAACCAGGGAGTTTTCATTGTGCCGGCCGGGAGAGGTCCTGGATATTCTGGGACCTTTGGGAAACGGCTTCCCGCTGGAACGCATGGAGGAAGGAAAGAAGGCCTTCCTCATCGGAGGCGGCATTGGAATTCCGCCCATGGTGCAGCTGGCAAAGGAGCTTCCGGGGAAGCGGGAGCAGAAACAGATTGTCCTGGGCTTTCGGGATGAACTGTTTTTGACAGAGGAGCTGAGCGCTCAGGGAGAGGTGTTCCTGGCCACAGAGGACGGCAGCGCCGGGACCAGAGGAAATGTGCTGGACTGCATTCGGGACCAGGGACTTACAGCGGATGTGATCTATGCCTGCGGCCCCACACCCATGCTGCGGGCGCTGAAGGCGTATGCGGATGAGAAGGGCATCGAGTGCTGGCTGTCTCTGGAAGAGAGGATGGCCTGCGGTATCGGAGCCTGCTTGGCCTGCGTCTGTCAGTCGAAGGATGTGGATGACCATTCAAAGGTGCACAACAAGCGGGTATGCAAGGAAGGACCGGTATTTTTGTCCACGGAAGTGGAGTTATAGAGAGAAGCGGGGACGAACGATGGAAATCAGTACGAAAGTGACAATCGCCGGAGTGGAATTAAAGAATCCGGTGATGACGGCATCCGGCACCTTCGGGTCCGGAATGGAATACAGTGAATTTGTGGATTTGAACAGGCTGGGAGCGGTGGTGACTAAAGGCGTGGCCAACGTGCCCTGGCCGGGGAATCCCACCCCCAGGGTGGCGGAGACCTGCGGAGGAATGATGAATGCCATCGGCCTGCAGAATCCGGGCATTGATACATTCCTGAAGCGGGATCTGCCCTTCCTGAAACAGTATGATACGAAAGTGATTGTGAACGTCTGCGGCAAGAGTACGGAGGACTACTGTGAGGTGGTGGAGCGGCTGGCAGACCAGCCGGTGGATCTGCTGGAGATCAATATTTCCTGCCCCAACGTGAAGGAGGGCGGAATTGCCTTCGGACAGAACCCGGCAGCGGTGGAGCAGATCACGGCACAGATCAAGATGCGGGCGAAGCAGCCGGTGATTATGAAACTGAGTCCCAATGTGACGGATATTACGGAGACGGCCCGGGCGGCTCAGGCGGGCGGGGCGGATGCCCTCTCTTTGATCAACACCCTGACGGGTATGAAGATTGATGTAAACCGCCGCACCTTTGCCCTGGCCAATAAGACGGGCGGCGTGTCCGGCCCTGCCATCCGGCCCATTGCGGTGCGCATGGTATACCAGGTGGCCCAGGCGGTTAATCTGCCCATCATCGGCATGGGCGGCATCACCTGCGCCAACGATGCCCTGGAGTTTATTCTGGCCGGCGCCACAGCCGTGTCTGTGGGAACCGCCAATTTCCGCAATCCCATGACCACCCTGGAGGTGATAGAGGGAATTGAGGAATATATGAGAAGCCAGGGCGTGAAGGACATCCGGGAGCTGATCGGGGCGGTGCGGTAGACGGAAAGCCCCGGGAAGACGGCGCGGCGGCTCCGGAACCCTTCATTGAAAATGGCGGCCACATATGGTAAAATGAGTCAAATGAGCGCGGATGACGCCCCCGGGAGAAGCCGGGGGAGAGACGCTGAGGGCAAATACAGGAGGTCTTACTGATATGGAACAGTACAAGCAGGAATTTATTGAGTTTATGGTGGACTGCCAGGTGCTGAAGTTTGGCAACTTCGTCACCAAGAGCGGCAGGAAAACTCCTTTTTTTGTGAACACCGGTTTTTACCGCACGGGAGCGCAGCTTCGCAGGCTGGGAGAATATTACGCCAGAGCCATCCATGACAAATTCGGACTGGACTTTGATGTGCTCTTCGGGCCGGCCTACAAGGGCATTCCTTTGACTGTGGCTGCCACCATCGCCATCAGCGAGCTGTACGGAACGGATATTCGCTACTGCTCCAACCGGAAAGAAGTGAAGGATCACGGCGACAAGGGGATTTTGCTTGGAAGTCCCATGGCGGATGGAGACCGGGTGGTGATCATTGAGGATGTGACCACGGCGGGTACTTCTATCCAGGAGACGTTGCCCATCATCAAAGCCCAGGGAGAGGTGAAACCGCTGGGACTGGTGGTTTCCGTGGACCGCATGGAGCGGGGGACCGGAACAAAGAGCGCCTTAAAGGAGATTGAGGAGAAGTACGGACTGGAGACCACCGCCATTGTGACCATGGCAGAGGTGGTGGAGTATCTGTACAATCGGGAGTATCAGGGCAGAGTGATCATCGATGATGAGATGAAATCCGCCATTGATGCATATTATGAACAGTACGGAGCACAGTGAGCAGTCGGAGGAATCGCGTATGAATGAAAAGCAGAGAGCGTACCGGGCCATGAGGGATGCGGGAGTATCCGGGCTGGCTCTGGGGATTATTGTGCTGGTGACAGGGATCGCCGTGGGTGTGCTGTCCATTGTCAGCGGCGCCAGACTATTAAAAGAGAAAAGCAGTGTTATGATCTGATGAAAAAAACGACAGCGAGACGCATCCGCACCGCAGGGGGCATACTTTTTGCAATATACATGATGCTGCTGATTTATTTTCTGTTTTTTGCGGAGAGCTACGGAAGGGCCCAAGGTCTGGAGGAATACCATTACAATCTGGTGCCCTTCCGGGAAATCGGGCGTTATCTGCGCTACCCGGATGTTCTGGGGACCTATGCAGTGGTGACAAATCTGGCGGGAAATATTATTGGCTTCCTGCCCTTCGGCGCCATTCTTCCAGTGCTGAAGCGAAATTTGCGCAGTTTTGGCAGAATTCTGCTGCTGAGCTTTGAACTCAGCGGGATGATTGAAGTTGCCCAGCTGCTCACCAGGGTGGGCAGCTTTGATGTGGATGATATTATATTAAATACGTTGGGCGGTGTGCTGGGATACGGCATTTTTGCCGTCTGCAACCGTTTAAGGAGAAAATACTATGGCTAAAAAGAAGGACCGATATGCAGCCTATGTATATGAAGAAACAAAATATTCCGGAAAGGGGATACTGGCCACCGTCCTGGGTGGGGTATCCCTGTTGATTTTTCTGGTGCTGGTGGGAGTGTGTATCCTGATAGGCGGAACCGCCGGGGAATGGATCGGCTCCATCGGTTTTACTGCTTTTGCGGTGGCTTTTTACGGACTGGTGACGGGGCTGCAGAGTTTTCGCCAGCAGTGCAAATCTTATATTTTCTGCAAGGTGGGAACACTGTTTTGCGGCTTCATGGTGGCTGTTTGGTTTTTGATTTTCTGCATGGGCCTGGCGTCCTAAACGGACGCCGGGGCGCTTGTGGGAGGATTCCGGGCAGCCTGTTTTTGCGGGATGGCGCAGAGGAAGACAGACAAGGAGAGTGACGATGGACAGATTAGAGCAGCAGATGCAGTTTATCTTGGAAGTGGATAAGCTGAAACAGATTACCAGACAGAGCTACATTGTGGGGGCGGACAGAAAGGAGACAGATACGGATCATTCCTGGCATCTGGCCCTGATGTGCGCCCTTTTGAGTGAGCATGCCAATGAGAAGATTGATGTGGCAAAGACCATGGTGATGGTGCTGATCCATGATATTGTGGAGATCGATGCGGGAGATACCTACGCCTACGACACCGAGGGAAACAAGACGAAGCGGGAGCGGGAGGTGCGGGCCGCGGAGCGAATCTTCGGCCTTCTTCCCCAGGACCAGGCAAAGCAGCTGAGAGATCTCTGGGAGGAGTTTGAGGCGATGGAGACGCCGGAGGCGAAATTTGCCAATACCCTGGATAAGGTGCAGCCCATTATGCTCAATGACGCCACGGGCGGTCTGGCTTGGCGAGAGCATCAGGTGAAGGAGTCCCAGATTATGGGGAGAAATGCCAAAACGGGCGAAGGATCAGAGGCGCTGTGGAATTACGCCAAAGGATTGATCCGGCGGAATCTGGGCACCAATATTCAGGAAGACATCTGAGAAAAGAGGTTGAAGCGATGGAATATGACAGAAACAATCCCATGGAAGAGCGCTATGAGTTGGCCATGGAGCGGATTGGACAGATGAAGAGGGAACAAACCGTTCCTGCCCCCTATGAAGATTACTTTTGCCGGGTGGCGGATTTTCTGCTGGAGCTGGGAAAGGTGCGTCAGCTTTTCCGGTCCGGAAAAGATCGGGAACTGACCCTGGAGGAATGGCAGGAGTGGAATGCCAGAATCTACCAGGAGATTCTGCCGGAACACTATGATACCTGCTATGGAAACCCTACCTACGCCGCCAAGAAGCTGGGCGAGCCCTTTGGAGGACTGCTCTGCTTCCTGTATGCGGAGCTGAGAGGGCTGGCGGGCTATGTGTTTGAGGAGCGTGCGTGCCCGGATATGCTGGAGGAGATTGTGGTGCACCTGGAGCTGTTTATTGAGGTGTACAACTGCTTTGAGCAGACCCCTCTGCCCGATTACCGGCAGGTATGGCAGGTAGTGTACTGGTTTGTCAGCGATTACTGTGATGTGTTTGTGACGGAGCGGATCCGCCAGAGCGTGGATCCGGCCAGGGATTTCGCGGTGCGCATCATCATGGATTCTGACCTGGAGGATTTAAGGTATCTCTACCGGTACGGGGAGTATGTGACGGAGCAGGAGCTGCAGACTGCCCGCTTTCTGAATACCCTCTCCCAGGAGGAAACTCAGGCTATGGCCGACACCTACACAGAAGGGTACCGCCGGGGTTTTGAGCTGGGCGGGAAAGATCTGTCCAGGAAGATGACGGTGAACATTCACTTTCATCTGGGGTTTGAACGGATGGTGCGGGCTGCCATCCGGAACTTTGAGAAAATGGGCCTGAAACCGGTGATCTACCGGTACGCCCTGAGCACGGTAAACAAGCGGGGCAGCGGCCGCAGCGGTTATACCGGAGCGGTGCCAAACCAGCAGTTTGAGTATGACCACAGGGAGGACGCGGCCCTATACCTGGATAAGAAATTTGTGGAGCGCCGCCTGGGCGTGATGCGAAGCGCCTATGAGACCTTCAAGACCCTGGCTAACGGCCATGCGGGGCCCGCAGTGATCCAGACCTTTGGAGAGCCGCCCTTTGTGCCCCGGAACAACGAAAACAGCCTGCGCCTTTCAGAGAAACAGCAGCAGCTCTTGGTAAAGATGAACCAGGAGGCTTCCATGCTGACCAATCAATATATAATAGGAAAGGAGCGCAGCTTTACCATCATTGCCTTTCCGGTGCCCCAGATCGGGAACCGGTTTGAGGAGATTTTCCGGGAGACGGTAAAGATCAACACCCTGGATAATCAGAAGTGGCTGGACATCCAGCAGACTATCATTGACGCGCTGGATCAGGGGGACCGGGTTCATATTCTGGGGAGAGGGAAAAACCGCACCGATCTGACCGTGGCGCTGCATCCCCTGACGGATCCCTCCAGGGAAACCAAGTTTGAAAACTGTGTGGCGGATGTGAATATTCCGGTGGGGGAGGTGTTTACCTCGCCGCAGCTGAAGGGGACCAATGGTCTGCTCCATGTCAGCAGAGTGTTTTTAAACGGACTGGAGTATACGGATCTGAGCATCCGGTTTGAGGACGGCATGATCCGGGATTACGGCTGCGGAAACTTTTCTGATCCGGAGGAAAACCGCAGATACGTCAGGGAACAGGTGCTGTTTCACCGGGATACCCTCCCGTTGGGGGAGTTTGCCATCGGCACCAACACAGCGGCCTATGTGATGGCGGAAAAATACGGCATCGGAAATCTCCTGCCCATTCTGATCGCGGAGAAGACGGGCCCCCATTTTGCGTTGGGGGATACCTGCTACAGCTGGAATGAAGACAACCCGGTGTACAATCCGGACGGCAAAGAAATCATTGCCAGGGACAATGAGGTATCCATTCTCAGGAAGGAAGATCCCTCCAAAGCCTATTTCGGATGCCACACGGACATCACCATTCCCTATGAGGAGCTGGGACTGCTGGAGGTCCTGGGCCCGGAGGGGTATTGCAGGCAGATTATCTGTGACGGACGGTTTGTGCTGGCGGGCACCCAGGAGCTGAATGAACCGCTGGAGAAGCTGGGGCGGTAGAAGGACTGTGAATCAGAACAACGTCTGCGAAAAGTGCGGGAATGCGCTTGACATCCCCAGAGCGAGTTAGTAGAATTAAAGACTGACAGTGCCCGTTTCCGGTCCACGGAAAGGGGCAGAAACAGAGTAGAAATTGATGAGAGACAGCAGAACATAGAAAGGAGCAGAAGCATGGCAAAAGTTGGTATTGTGATGGGCAGCGATTCGGATATGCCCGTGATGAGCAAAGCGGCAGATATGTTGGAGAAATTCGGAATTGAGTATGAGATGAAGATCATTTCCGCACACAGGGAACCGGATGTTTTCTTTGAGTACGCTAAGAGCGCGGAGGAGAAGGGGATTAAGGTGATTATCGCGGGCGCGGGCATGGCAGCCCATCTGCCCGGCATGTGCGCGGCCATCTTCCCCATGCCGGTGATCGGTATTCCCATGCATACCACATCTCTTGGAGGCCGTGATTCCCTCTATTCTATCGTACAGATGCCCTCCGGAATTCCGGTGGCCACCGTTGCCATCAATGGAGGCGCCAACGCCGGAATCCTGGCGGCAAAGATTCTGGCAGTGTCTGATCCCCAGCTTCTCGCAAAGCTGAAGGACTATTCCCGGGAGATGGAGCAGCAGGTGAAGGAAAAAGACCAGAAGCTCCAGGAAGTGGGATATAAGAACTATTCCAAATAAGACAGAGCACGTGTGGGAGGAAGCTATGGATTATAAGAACGCGGGTGTTGATATTGAAGCTGGCTACCGGTCAGTGGAACTGATGAAGGAACATGTAAAGAGAACCATGCGGGAGGAAGTGCTGGGAGGATTGGGCGGATTTTCCGGGGCATTTTCTTTGGCAAAGATCAAGGAGATGGAGGATCCGGTGCTTCTGTCCGGAACCGATGGCTGCGGAACCAAGGTGAAGCTGGCCATGGTTTTGGACAAGCATGACACCATTGGCATCGACGCGGTGGCCATGTGCGTCAACGATATCGCCTGTGCCGGAGGAGAGCCGCTGTTTTTCCTGGATTATATTGCCTGTGGAAAGAATTATCCGGAGAAGATTGCCTCCATTGTCAGCGGTGTGGCGGAGGGCTGTGTTCAGTCTGAGGCTGCCCTCATCGGCGGTGAGACGGCAGAGCATCCTGGCATGATGGCGGAGGATGAGTACGATCTGGCCGGATTTGCGGTGGGTGTGTGCGAGCGCAGCCAGATGATCACCGGGGAGGATCTGAAGGCCGGGGATGTGCTGATCGGCATCGCTTCCTCAGGTGTGCACAGCAATGGATTTTCTCTGGTGAGAAAGGTATTTTCCATGGACCGCGAAACACTGGATACCTACCATGAGGAGCTGGGGAAAACATTGGGAGAAGCCCTGCTTGCCCCCACAAAGATCTATGTGAAGGCCCTTGGCAGCGTAAAGAAGGCCGGGGTGCGCATCAAGGGATGCAGCCACATCACAGGCGGCGGCTTCTATGAGAATGTGCCTAGGATGCTTCCGGAGGGCGTGCGGGCTGTGATTGAGAAAGACAGCTATGAAGTGCCCCCCATTTTCCGCATGCTTCAGAAGCAGGGAGACATCGGGGAGGAAATGATGTACAACACCTTCAACATGGGCATCGGTATGGTGGTGGCTGTGGAGGAGAAAGATGTGGAAGCGGCCAGAGCGGCCATTGCCGCAGCCGGTGAAACCTCCTTCGTGATCGGCCGCATTGAAAATGGAGAAAAAGGAGTGACCTTATGCTGAAGATGGCGGTGCTGGTGTCCGGCGGCGGTACAAATCTGCAGGCCATTATGGATGCCATAGATAACGGTACCATAACCAACGCAAAGATTGATATTGTAATCAGCAATAATAAAAACGCCTTTGCTCTGGAGCGGGCGGCCCGCCATGGGATTCCCACCAGATGCATTTCCCCCAGGGATTACAATAGCCGGGAACAGTTTAATGAGGAACTTTTGTGGGCGCTGTTGGATCGGGAGATTGACTTGGTGGTGCTGGCCGGATGTCTGGTGGTGATTCCGGAGAAGATGGTAGACGCATTTCCCAACCGGATCATCAACGTGCATCCGTCCCTGATCCCCTCCTTCTGCGGCACCGGATTTTATGGGCTGAAGGTACATGAGGAAGCGTTGCGGCGCGGTGTAAAAATTACAGGAGCCACCGTTCACTTTGTGGATAAAGGGACGGACACCGGGCCGATTATTCTTCAGAAAGCTGTGGAAGTGAAGCAGGATGATACGCCTAAGGATCTGCAGCTACGGGTGATGGAGGAGGCTGAGTGGAAGATTCTGCCCCAGGCCATCGACCTGATTGCCAATGGAAAGGTAGAAGTGAGCCAGGGAAGGGTACTGCTGAGACAGTCCTGACCCGGGAGTGAATGAGCCCTGTAAGGAGGTTGAAGATGAAGGTTTTGATTGTGGGCAGCGGCGGAAGAGAACATGCGCTGGCATGGAAGATTGCCCAGAGCCCCAGAGTGGAGAAACTGTACTGTGCCCCGGGAAATGCGGGCATTGCGGAATATGCAGAGTGTGTGGCCATCGGCGCCATGGAGTTTGAAAAGCTGGCGGACTTTGCCCGGGAGAAGGGGATTGACCTGACCGTGGTGGGTATGGATGATCCCCTGGTGGGCGGCATTGTGGATGTGTTTGAGGAGCGCGGGCTGCGTATCTTCGGCCCAAGAAAGAATGCGGCCATTCTGGAAGGGTCCAAGGCATTTTCCAAGGATCTGATGAAAAAATATGGGATTCCCACAGCGGCCTATGAAAATTTTGACGATCCGGCGGCTGCCCTGGAATATTTGGAACATTCGGCCCGATTTCCCATTGTGCTGAAGGCAGACGGGCTGGCTCTGGGCAAGGGCGTGCTGATCTGCAAGGATCTGGAGGAGGCGAAGGCCGGCGTAAAGACGATCATGGAGGACAAGCAGTTTGGCGCTGCTGGAAACCGCATGGTAATTGAGGAGTTCATGACAGGCCGGGAGGTATCCGTGCTGTCCTTTGTGGACGGGAAAACCATCAAATGTATGACGTCAGCCCAGGATCACAAGAGAGCCGGAGATGGCGATACAGGACTGAACACCGGAGGAATGGGCACCTTTTCGCCCAGCCCCTTCTACACCAAGGAAGTGGAGGAGTTCTGTGAGAAGCATATCTTCCAGCCCACCGTGGATGCCATGGCCGCGGAGGGGAGACCTTTCCAGGGAATTATTTTCTTTGGACTGATGCTCACTCCCGATGGCCCCAAAGTGCTGGAGTACAACGCCAGATTTGGAGATCCGGAGGCCCAGGTGGTGCTGCCCAGGATGAAGAATGACATTGTGGATGTGTTTGAAGCCTGCATCGATGGGACTCTGGACCAGATCGATCTGCAGTTTGAGGATAACGCCTGCGTATGCGTGGTGCTGGCCTCCGCCGGATATCCGGTGAAATATGAGAAGGGCTTTGAGATCCGGGGGCTGGAGAACTTTAAGAACAGGGACGGCTACTACGTGTTTCACGCGGGAAGCGCCTTCCGGGACGGAAAGATTGTGACAAACGGAGGCCGGGTGCTGGGTGTCACCGCCAAAGGGAAGACCCTGAAGGAGGCCAGAGCCAACGCCTATGAGGCTGTAAAATGGGTTGATTTTGATAACAAATATTGCAGGAGCGATATTGGTAAGGCCATCGATGAGGCCTAAAAGAAAGGAAAAGTAGTATCATGAAGCAGTGGTTAAAGAAAATCAGAGCAGGTATTCTTCTGGTGGTGGCTGTGCTGGCCTTAAGCGGCATCACGGCCATGGCGTCAGAGGATGACAATTCCCTCTCTTCCCTGGGAATTATCACAGAAGGGGCGACGGTGTCACCGGAGTTTTCCTATGACACCTGGTCCTATACGGTGACAGTGCCGGCGGGAACGACAGAACTGCAGCTGGATCCCGTACCGTCCAGCCCCAGTGCCACGGTAACCGATATTTCCGGCACCACCTTAAATGAGGACGGCACCGGTTATGTGACCATCACTGTCCAGTCGGGCAGCGGGATTCCCTTTACCTATGAGCTGAATGTGGTGTCTGATGGAAACGCGGCAGCCGGCGAGTCCCAGACCGAGGTTGAGACAGAAGCCGTGACCGAGACAGAGACAGAGCCTCAGACGGAGACTGAGACGGAAACAGAGGATCCCCAGTATGTGCGGGTGGATCGAAATTCTCTGCAGGAAGCGGAGAATACTATCAATGATCTGCGGGATGAGATTACCCAGTACCGGGACAACGTGAACCGCCTTACCGTCATCCTGTGCATACTGATCGGCGTAGCGGTGGTGCTGCTGTTTGTGGTGGTGAATCTGGCGCTGCGCAGAAGAGATATGAAGGCCGAGCTGAATGACTACAGAAGCTATGGCTACAGCGAAGGCCAGCCCGGCAAGAAGGAACAGAAAGCGCAGCAGAAGGCAGAGAAGAAAGCCAAAAAGAAGCAGAGCAAGGAAGATGACTTCTTTGACGCTCCGGTTTCTGGTCAGAAGCCCCAGCAGCCTTCCCAGGGATACGGCCAGGGAGCCCAGGGCGCGGAAGGACAGATTCAGTCCTTCTATGAGCCGAAACAGACGCAGGCGCCTGCTTATCCGGGACTGGACGTACAGCCTCAGAAGTCCCAGAAGAAGGCAAAGCAGATGCCGCAGTATGAGGCGCCGAAGCAGCCTGCGCCCCAGCAGAACCGTCAGGGCAGCGCTCCCTCCCCCCAGGGAAAGCAGCAGTCCGGCCAGGGCGGAAAGAAGGGAAAACAGAGTGATGTGGAGATCAATATGATTGATCTGTAAATCAGAAATATGAGAGGAAAGAGCCGTTGCAAAAATTTGCGATGGCTCATTCTGTTTCGATGAGGAAACAAAAGTGATCCATCTCTTGACGCGGGCCAAAGCATTTGTTATAGTAATGGTAGCACAAAGGAGGTCTGCGCTTATGATGATTGAG
>DBFBJF010000006.1:0-4672 GCA_048203265.1 Candidatus Merdiplasma sp. | reverse complement strand
ATGCAGAGATCCTGCTCCATCATCCAGTGGAAACCTGGCACAGCGGGAAGCACATCCTGTCTTTGTACTACCCGATTGAAAATATCGTGCCGAATATCACAAATACCTTCAACGTGTACCTTCGGATGGAGGACGGCTCCGGAAGTGTGGGGATCGGGGACTGCATTGCTTCCATCAGCGGCCAGGCTATGGCGGCGGCTGCGGCATGGGACGGCAGGATCGATATTGAGGAAACGGCGGCTTTGTTTTCTGTGGGCGGCGGCCTGCAGAGTAAGGACTTTACAGATGTGATGGCAGTGGAAACGATGGAACTGGTGCAGAGAAGTTACTCAGATACACTGACGGCAAAACCGAAGATCGGAGCGTTCTGTCGGCCGGTGACGATGCCGGTATCCAGTGATTCAGAATGATGGGAGGAAAATAAACATGACTTTAAAAGGCGTGATGACAATCGAACTGACGGATGCGAATACCGGGGCTGTAGAAACGGTCACAGAGGAAAATATGATTACAGAGTCCGTCAATAACATCCTGGGGTTAAACCCTATGGGCATTTTTTACGCGGCAACCGGGGAGTATGACGATGCGGTCCTATGGAACGGGAACCTTCTTCCTATCTGCCCCAACATGATCGGCGGCATCCTGCTCTTTTCTGAAGCGCTGGCGGAGGATGAGGAACTGTTGTATGAAAGCTCCGACAACCTGCCGGTGGCTTACGCTTCCAACAATGTCAATTCTACGGCGAACCTGGCCAGGGGCAGCCTGAACTTGACGGAGAGCATGGCTCTTTCCAACGGCTATAAGTTTGTGTGGGAGTTTACGCCCAACCAGGGCAACGGGACGATTGCGGCGGTGGCGCTGACCAGCGCCCTGGGCGGGCAGAATGGTTTCGGGAGCCTTGTGGGGGACGCCAGTACATTCCTGCAGTTGAAAGCAGCGGATATCGGGGCAATCCCGGACGCCAACAAGATGGTGCTGTTTGAGGCGGTGGAGATGGATTTCGAGAACAGCCTGCTGTATTCCATTACCTTTGAGAATGCGGCCGTCCGGATCCGGAAGCTGCGGATCCCGGTGTTTTCTATCGGGCTGAATGAGAAGCTGGACGATTCCACTTATACTGTCCTGGATGATGAGGTGCTGACGCCGGAAACCTTTGAGTTTCTGGGAAGCTATACCAAGTATGGGGAGTTTATGGACGGGCAGGATGGATACTGGTACGGGTTCTCCAATGAAGGGAATTCTTCCGGGGACGCTGCGATGCTCTGGATCAAGATTTCCAAAACAGATTATTCCTTCACTGAGGGCCAGTGGACGCTGTCCAATGCCAAGCTGATGGATGTGGGGAACCGGGAGAACGGCACCTTCGCGGAACGTGTGGTGAAATGCTGTGTCAGGGGCGGGTACCTGTATGTGCCAGCCTATGACAAGAAGGGGATCTATAAGATCAGCCTTTCCAATTCCACAGATGTGACGCTGATCAATTTCGGTTTTACCTCTAAGTGGAAGCCCCTTTGCGAGACTGGTTCCTGCGAACTGTATCTGACGCTGGTCGGGGATCTGATCATCGGCGGCGATTTCCAGATCACGGCGGAGGACGCAGTGATACAGACCCAAGGGAGCGTCCGGCTCAACAACGCCGCGACGCCCCTGTTCCAGTACAAGAATTTCCTGTTTGGATGGGGCGGCAGCTATGGCAATGAATACCGGACGGCTTATCTGCTGACGCCGTACCTGGCGTCCATCAATAACCTTTCCTCAGCGGTGGTGAAGACGGTGGATAAGACCATGAAAATTACCTACACGCTGACGGAGCAACCGGATTCCGTGCCGTAAGGAAAAGATCTGTCCCGGAAAGGGCAGGCGGCACTTCATCATAGTAACCTGCAGGCGGCGCTCTTTTATGGGCGTCTTTTCTTATGCGAGAAAGTGAGGAATTGAAATGAAAGAATTTTGGAACATGGTCCAGATGGTATTTGCCGCTGTGGGCGGATGGCTGGGATACTTTTTGGGCGGCAGTGACGGGCTGCTGATTGCCCTGGTGCTTTTTGTGGCGGTGGATTACCTGACCGGCGTGATGTGCGCTGTTTCTGATAAGACGTTATCCAGCAATGTGGGCTTTAAGGGGATCTGCAGGAAGGTACTGATCTTCCTCCTGGTGGGGATCGCCAATATCCTGGATGTCCATGTCATCGGCACCGGGTCGGTGCTGCGGACGGCGGTGATCTTTTTCTATATCTCCAATGAGGGCGTAAGCCTTTTGGAGAATGCGGCGCACCTGGGGCTGCCGGTGCCGGGGAAGATTAAGGCTGTCCTGGAACAGCTCCATGACCGGGCGGAAAAAACAGAAACGGAGGAGAAATGATATGAAATTGGTACAGAGCATTTTAACGAAAAATCCCTGCTATACGGCAGGAAGAAAGATCACAGTCAAGGGGCTGATGCTCCATTCGGTGGGATGCCCTCAGCCGAAGGCGTCCGTGTTTATCAAGAACTGGAACAGCCCGTCCTATGACAGTGCCTGTGTCCATGGGTTCATTGACGGCAATGACGGGACGGTATACCAGACCCTTCCCTGGAATCACCGGGGCTGGCACTGCGGCTCCGGCAGCAAGGGGAGCGGCAACAACACCCATATCGGCGTGGAGATGTGTGAGCCTGCGTGTATCAAGTACACAGGCGGGGCGAATTTTACCTGTTCCGATATCGCTGCGGCAAAGGCTGTGGCAAAGCGTACTTATGAGGCGGCAGTGGAACTGTTTGCTTATCTGTGCAGACAGTACAATCTGAACCCGACCGCGGATGGCGTGATCATCAGCCACAGGGAAGGACACAGCCGGGGGATCGCTTCCAACCACGGGGATCCGGAGCATCTCTGGAACGGCCTGGGGATGGGCTATACCATGGATGGGTTCCGCAAGGCGGTGAAGGCTGCCATGGATGGCTCGGGTGTTTCGGAACCGGAAGAGGGCGGATGGTACCGGGTCAGGAAGTCCTGGGCAGACGCGAAGTCCCAGAAAGGGGCGTTCAAAGTGCTTGCCAATGCTAAGAAGTGTGCGGATGAGAATCCGGGATATTCAGTATACGATGAATCCGGGAAAGCGGTATACGGCAGCCAGGGATCAGGGAACGGATTTTCCCCTTATCTGGTGCAGGTATCCATCACGGATCTGAATATTCGGAAAGGTCCGGGAACAAATTACGGGAAGACCGGGAAGTATACCGGGAAAGGCGTGTTTACCATTGTGGAGGAAGCCTCCGGCCAGGGAGCTTCCTGTTGGGGCAAGCTGAAATCCGGCGCCGGGTGGATTTCGCTGGATTATGCGAAGAAAATTTAGCATCAAATGGGGAAGTAGAGGTTGTGGTTGGGCTGATGGAGCGATGCGTGACGGAGAACGCCCGTGTCGCCCTTGACCAGGACGAGTACACGCAGCGTTACAACGGGCTGGTCAGCCGTTATGAGGCGGTCAAGGCACAGTACGATGAGGTTACCCAGATGGTTGCTGACAAAGCCGACCGGAAAAAGTTGCTGGAGCAGTTCCTCCATACGATGGAGACGCAGAAACCGATTGCAGTATTTGACGAGCGGCTGTGGTCGAGCCTGGTAGATTTCGTAACGGTGAACAGCGAGAAGGACATCCGAGTGACCTTTAAGGACGGGACGGAAATAGATGCATATAAAAAGGTAGATTAATTTTCCAGTCCGTTGTTTTTGATTAATCCGGAACTGTAAAAGAGACGTTTTTTGTTTTCCTTTGGATAAAGAGTATGCCTATGCAACTATTGAGGAACTGGACGAGGCGGTGCTGAACCGGCTCATCAGCCGGATTATGATCGGCGAGGTCAAGAAGGTGGATGGCCAGAAGATGCAGGAAGTCAGGATCGTGTATAACTTTGTCGGGAAAATCCCGGAGATTGCAGCATAAAAGTAGAGAAGCCCTCCCCAATGCCGGGGAGGGCTATTTTTAATGCTCGAAATTTTCCTTAACGAATTTTTTTAGCGCTATCATTTTTTGCTCAATGGCCGCAATCGTCTTCCGATACTCCGCCTCATCTTTTCCAGACGGATCGTCAAGTCCCCAGTCTTCTCTATATTTGCAGGGCAGATAGGGGCAATTCACATTACAACCCATGGTCACAACGATGTCAATCGGTGGAAGTTCGGTCAAGAGCTTGCTGTATTGCGTCTGCTCCATGTCGATGCCGTAAAGCTGTTTCATCAGCCTCACCGCATCCTGGTTGATTTTCGGCACCGTCTCCGTCCCTGCGGAGTAACTCTCAAAGACATCAGAGGCCAAATACTTTCCGAGCGCCTCTGCAATCTGACTCCGACAGGAGTTGTGAACACAGATAAAGGCTACTTTTGGCTTTTGGCTCATACGCTCACCCTCTGACCTTCTGAATGAGGGCTTTGGCCTCGTCCTTTTTCAAAACCTTACCATAAGATACCACTTTACCATCTACCACCAGAGCGGGTGTGGTCATCACGCCATAGGCGGCGATTTGAGCAAAATCGGTCACATGGTCGATAGTTGGATCCATGCCCAGTTCTTCAAGCGCCTCTCTGGCAGCATCCTCTAACGCATGGCATTTTGCGCATCCAGAACCCAACACTTTGACACCGGCGGCCTTTTTTGCGGTTTCTGCTTGAGCCATAGTCTCCGATGTGCAGTTG
>DBFBJF010000005.1:0-9797 GCA_048203265.1 Candidatus Merdiplasma sp. | reverse complement strand
AAACAGAGACAGAAACTGAGACTCAAACGCCGGAAACAGACAAGGAGACGCCGGCTGGCAGCGTGCCAAAGACAGGCGATGACACTCCTCTGTGGGGGATGATTTTTGTGGCACTGTGTGCTCTGGTGCTAATGACAGGGGAACTGCTTCGGAGACTGCTTTCTCATCTGAAGAAATAGCTGCTAAGACAGGAGAACGCCATATCAGAACGCTCGGTCGGCTCCGGACGGAGCGGAGGAAAGAACGGGCCTGCCAGCGAAGACTGATCCGGGCTTCTGATGAATAAAAAGAGGCTGTTCCGCAAATTCAGGTTTATGGAGTCCTGGATTTTAGAGGATGGCCTCTTTGCTTTTAAATTCTCAGGTTTACGCATTCCTTTCTTGTACTGATATTTCACCGGAATTTTTTCGGAAGATTGTAGAAGTGAATATTTTGTGAAGTTTATCATGTCGCATTTGACAACCTGCACAGTTTGTGGTATGATAACTAAGGTTTTCGGGATGCGGGGTTTGTCAGCGGACCGAAGACAAAAGGCATCTGTAGCTCAGGGGATAGAGCAGCGGTTTCCGGTACCGCGTGTCGGGGGTTCGAATCCCTCCAGATGCGTTTTCTTTTATATAGAGAAATAGTACAGAGATGATTGACAGTACAGTAAGAAAGAGACAGAGTACTAAAGCGGAGGTAACAGGTTATGTTGGACGACTTTAGGGAATGGCTTTCTGATAACCTGAGATATATACTTTTGGGACTTGCTGTTGTTCTGATTTTGGTGATTGGATTTTGTGTTGTGAGATTGGTTACCAGTTCTTCCGGAAGTTCATCCGGTTCAGGAACAGCAGGAACTGAGACTTCTTCAGGAACAGTGACGGAAGCACAGACACAGAGTGCGCAGACCGCAGGAACGGAGGCGGAGACTCAGGGGAGTACGGCAGCAGCGGGAACGGACAGTCTGGTTCGGGACGATGCGGCAATCCTGACCCTGGTACGGCAGTATTATACAGCGGCGGCAGCGAAGGATGTGGATACACTATCAACTATTGTGACTCCCTGGAACGATGAAGTTCGGGACAGCGTTCTTCGAAATGATGTGATTGAGAGTTATGATAATATCTCCACCTACTCCAAGGCAGGGCCGGTGGATGGATCCTATGTGGTATTTGCGTATTACGAGGGAAAGGTTGCGAATATTGATACACCGGTTCCCAGTTTAAGTATGCTTTATCTGACAACGGATGAGTCGGGGAATCTGGTTGTATCTGACCGTAACTCCAGCCAGGAGGTATCTGATTACATCGATCAGATTTCGTCTGACGCGGATGTGCAGGCTTTGGTTGCGGATGTGGACCAGAAATGTGAGGAGGCCATGGATTCAGATCCTGCGCTGCGGGAGTTTATGGAAACTTTGGATACCACCGGCAGCGATGAAAGCAGTGACGCGGATACCTCTTCGAACACAACGGTAACCTCCGGGGAAAAGGTTGTGAACACGGAAGTTTTGAATATCCGTCAGGAAGCCAATACGGACTCCGCTATTATGGGAGTTATCACATCTGGAACGACAGTGACGGTACTGCAGGATGCCGGAGACGGCTGGTGTCAGATCAGCTACAATGCAGGATCTTATACCATTGAAGGGTATGTGAGATCGGAATATCTGGTATCACCGGGCACGGACACTTCTTCGGATACCACTCAGTCCGGCGAGACGAATGCCGCATCCGATACACAGACCAGTGAGAGCGGATCCGCTTCGGGGACGGACGACACTCAGGTATGATAAAAAAGAAAACTAATAAGGGGACAGCTCAGTGAGCTGTCCTTTTTAACAGCCGGGGGAAATGCGAAATCTGTTGTTACCGCGGCAGCTGAGGGTAAGTGAAACGAGAAAAGTGAGGAAAGAAGCGTATGGGGCAGGAGCGAAGGGGTTATGACCGCCAGGGAGAAGGAATTCGGTTGAACAAATATCTGGGAGACGCCGGAGTCTGCTCCAGACGGGAAGCGGACCGCCTGATCGAGGCAGGGCGGGTGACGGTGGACGGACAGCCGGGCCAAAATGGTATGCGGGTTTACCCGGGCCAGGAGGTGCTGGTGGACGGACAACCGGCGGCCCGGGAGAAGGAGGCCATTTTCCTGGCGGTGAATAAGCCGGTGGGAGTGGTCTGCACAACAGAAAGAAAGTGGGGGGATCAGACTCTGGAGGAGCTGGTGGGCTATCCCAAGCGGGTGTTTTCCGTGGGACGGCTGGATAAGGATTCCGAAGGCCTGATTCTCATGACAAATCAGGGCGATCTGGTGAATAAAATTATGAAGGCCGGGAACCATCATGAGAAGGAGTACGTGGTGACGGTGGACCGGAAAGTGACGCCGGAGTTTTTGCGCCAGATGTCAGGTGGTGTTTTTCTGAGAGAGCTGAATGTGACCACCAGGCCCTGCCGGACAGAGATGGCGGGAGAGAAGCGGTTTCGGATTGTGCTGACCCAGGGATTAAACAGGCAGATCCGCCGGATGTGTCAGGCCTTCGGATACCGGGTGGTTCGCCTGGTGAGGGTGCGGATCATGAATATTGAGCTGGGAAGCCTTCCTGTCGGGCAGTACCGCCATCTGAGCCGGGGAGAGATCTCGGAACTGATGAGAGAACTTCAAAACTCAAAAAATCTTACGGACAATCAGAAAAGAGAAGGGGAGGGCAGACGGAAAAATGGAAAAAAACGGCGGTGAGATGGAGAGAATGAAAGAACTGACCGGACTGCTCCGGGACGCCTCCCGGGCATATTATCAGGAAGACCGGGAGATCATGAGCAACTATGAGTATGACAAGCTGTATGACGAACTGCAGAAGCTGGAGCAGAAAACGGGAACGGTGCTGGCGGGAAGCCCCACGGTTTCCGTGGGATATGAGGCGGTGGATGAACTGCCGAAGGAGCGCCATGAGGTGCCCATGCTCTCCCTGGATAAGACAAAGGATGTTGAGGTGCTGCGCAGCTTTGTGGGGGACCAGAAGACCCTGATTTCCTGGAAGCTGGACGGTCTGACTGTGGTACTGACCTACCGGGGCGGAAGTCTGGAGAAGGCGGTGACCAGAGGAAACGGCGAGGTGGGCGAGGTGATCACCAACAATGCCAGAACATTTCGGAATATCCCTCTTTCCATTCCCTACCAGGGGGAGCTGGTTCTTCGGGGCGAGGCGGTGATTTCCTACCGGGATTTTGAGCGGATCAATGAAGAGATTGAGGATGTGGACGCCAAATACAAAAATCCCCGCAATCTCTGCAGCGGTTCGGTGAGACAGCTGAACAACGAGATCACTGCCCGGAGAAATGTGCGGTTTTACGCCTTTGCCTTAGTGCGGGCAGAGGGAGTGGATTTCTCCAACTCCAGAGAGCAGCAGTTTCGCTGGCTGGCCTCCCAGGGCTTTGATGTGGTGGAATATCGTGTGGCCACCAGGGATACGCTGGATGAGGTAATACAGTATTTTTCAGACAATATTTCCGGATATGATATCCCCTCCGATGGCCTGGTGGCCTTGTACGATGACATTGCTTACGGTGATTCCCTGGGAAGGACAGCCAAATTCCCCAGAAATTCCTTCGCTTTTAAGTGGAAGGACGAGCTGAGGGAGACCCGGCTGCTGGAGATTGAGTGGAGCGCGTCCCGCACGGGGCTGATCAATCCGGTGGCCATTTTTGAACCGGTGGAGCTGGAGGGAACCACGGTCAGCCGGGCCAGCGTACACAATCTGAGCATTATGAAGAACTTGGAGCTGGGGATTGGAGATCGGATCACCGTATATAAGGCAAATATGATCATTCCCCAGATTGCGGAGAACCTGACCCGGAGCGGTACGGTCCAGATCCCGTCTGTCTGTCCCGTGTGCGGCGGCGCTACTCAGATCAGAGGGACGAATGGAGTGGAGACGCTGTACTGCACTAATCCGGAATGCCAGGCAAAGAAAATCAAGAAATTTACCCTGTTTGTCAGCCGGGACGCCATGAATATTGATGGACTGTCGGAGGCTACATTGGAAAAGTTTATTGCAAAAGGCTTTATTCACAGCTTTGCCGATATTTTCCGCCTGAGAGATCACCGGGAAGAGATTGTGACCATGGAGGGGCTGGGAGAGAAATCCTTTGAGAATCTGATGGACAGTATTGAGACGGCCAGAAATACCACCCTGCCCAGACTGATCTACGGGCTTGGCATTTCCAACATCGGCGTGGCCAACGCAAAGATGATCTGCCGGGCATACAGCTATGATCTGGAGCGGATCCGCCATACGACCCGGGAGGAGATGGCGGCCATCGATGGGATTGGACCGGTCATCGCGGGGGCGTTTGTGGAGTACTTCTCCAATCAGGAGAATCAGAGGGCTTTGGATGAACTGCTGGAGCAGCTGACCATCGAGGCGCCCGTCCCCACTGCCGGGGCACAGAAGCTGGAGGGCAAGACCTTCGTGATTACAGGAAGCCTGAACCACTTTGCCAACCGCAATGAGCTGAAAGCAGCCATTGAGGATCAGGGGGGGAAGGTGACCGGTTCGGTATCGGCCAAGACGGATTATCTGATTAATAATGATTCCGCTTCCGGCTCTTCCAAAAACAGGAAGGCCAGAGAGCTGGGGATCCCGGTGATTACTGAGGAAGAATTTCTGACGATGACACAGGAAGAAAACTAAGGAAGCGCTGATGACAGCGTTTCCCTGACAGAGAAGAACAGACAGAAGAGAAAGGTGGATTGCGATGCCAATCAGAGTGCAAAATGAACTGCCCGCCAGAGAGATTTTAGAGCGGGAAAATATCTTTGTAATGGATGAGGGAAGAGCGGAACATCAGGATATTCGTCCCCTTGAAATTGCTATTTTGAATTTGATGCCGCTGAAGGAGGAGACGGAGCTGCAGCTTCTGCGTTCCCTGTCCAACACCCCTTTGCAGGTAAATGTAACCTTTGTTCACGTGGCCTCCCACGAGGCAAAGAACACCTCTACCAGCCATCTGAACAAGTTTTATCTGAATTTTTCAGAGATTCGGGAAAACGATTATGATGGCATGATCATCACGGGAGCTCCGGTGGAGCAGCTGGAATTTGAGGAAGTGGATTACTGGGATGAGCTGTGCCAGATTTTTGACTGGACCAAGGAGCACGTGACCTCCACCATTCATCTTTGCTGGGGAGCCCAGGCAGGGCTGTACCATCATTTCGGCTTGAAAAAGCGGATGCTGGATCACAAAATGTTCGGCCTTTTCTGGCATAAGGTGGAGAATAGGAAGATTCCTCTGGTGAGAGGATTTGACGATATGTTTCTGGCGCCCCATTCCCGCCATACGGAGGTTTCACGGGATGACATCGCGGCATGCGAGGATTTGATCATCCTGGCAGAGTCTGAGGAGGCGGGCGTGTTTTTGACTATGACAAAGGACGGCCGTCAGATTTACGTTATGGGCCATCCGGAGTATGACCGAATCACCCTGGACTGGGAGTACAAGCGGGATCTGAATAAGGGCATGGACATTGATCCGCCTAAGAATTATTATCAGAACAATGATCCATCCAATAAGCCTTTGCTGATGTGGCGCTCCCACGCCAACAATCTGTACACCAACTGGATCAACTATTACGTTTACCAGATTACGCCCTACTCGCTGGGACAGCACAAGATCCAGAAGTGAGGGAGCCTTAGACCAGCAGGGGCATCACCGCTGTGGCAAGCCCGAGGAAAATAAAAAATCCCATACAGTCGGTCACAGTGGTGACGAACACGCCGGAGGCCAGAGCCGGGTCGATTCCCAGCTTTTCCAGCAGGATGGGGACGCCGTATCCCGCGGCAGCGGCGCAGAGCATATTCAGCACCATGGCCAGGCCCGCGATCAGTCCAAAGACAGGATTGGTGTCATAAAACATGGCGATGACAGCCACCAGCACACCGATGGCAATGCCGTTGATCAGTCCGGCCGTCAATTCTTTTAAGAGAATGGGCCGGGCGTTTTCTTTGTCAATCTCCTGCAGGGACAAGGCCCGGATCACCAGCGTCAGAGTCTGGGTGCCCGCATTTCCGCCCATACCGGATATGATGGTCATTACCGCGGACAGAGCCACAATTTTCTCAATGGTTCCGTTGAACAGGTTGATGACAAAGCTGGCGGCCAGGGCAGTGATGAGGTTGACGGTAAGCCAGGGCAGACGGGATTTGACGCTCTCCCTTACTGTGCCGTCAACTTTTTCTTCCTTTCCGATGCCTGCCAGGTGGTGGAGGTCTTCTGTGAATTCTTCGTTCATAACATCGATTACATCGTCTACGGTGATGATGCCGACCAGGCGGTGGTCATCGTCCACAACAGGAATGGCCTGAAAGCCGTACTTTGAGAAGACCTGGGCAACCTGCTCCTGGTCATCGTTTACATGGACGGAAATGACATGGGGGTTGAGCAGCTGGCTGATGGGAGTGTCGAAGGGCGCCATCACCAGATCCCTCAGGGAAACCACTCCTTTCAGGGTAAAATCGTGTTTGTCCACCACGTACATGTAGTATCCGGTCTCCGCATCCACATCGGTTTTCAGATAATTGAGGGCACCCATGACGGTGTTGGAGGCGTAGATAGCGATAAACCGGGTGGTCATGATTCCGCCGGCGGTGTCGCTTTCGTAGGTCAGCAGCTTTTTTACGTCGGTCTGATTGCGAAAGCCCAGGGCCGCGATGACGCCTTCCCGGTTGTCGTCCTCCAGCGCTTCGATCAGATCAGCCACCTCATCCACGGACATCTGATTTAAGATGGACTGGGTACGATTTTTGTCAAAGGATTTTAAAATCTCATATTTGTCCTCGTCCTCGGCTTCGTCCAAAATATCGGCGATCAAGCTGTCAGGCAGTCCCTGCAGCAGCGAGTAGTTATCCTGATTTTGAACGGTCTCCAGAATATCCGCAGGGTGGAATTCTTCAGCCAGCCGTTTTAAATCTGCGGACTTTCCGGAGGATAGGAGAGTAAGGATTTTAGTTGTATCAGACATGGACAGACCTCCTGGAGTAAAATCTATGGTTTCCAGCGCAAAAAACATTATAGCATAGAAAATGAGGAAAACAAACTGTTTCGGCCATTGACTTTAGAGGCAGAACTCTCTACAATAAATTAGGATTATAAGGAGGAGTAGGACTATGTTAAAACAGGTTTCAGTATTTGCAGAGAACAGCAGGGGCACCATGCAGAAAATTACAGCGATTCTTGAACGGGAACAGATTAACATCTGGGGATCGGTGACCAACGACAGTGCGGAGTACGGAATTATCCGCATGGTGGTTTCTGATCCGGAGAAGGCGCTGAAAGCGTTGAAGGAAGCTGGCTATCTCTCCCAGCTGAATGATGTGATGGGAGTGGAGCTGGAGGATAAGGTGGGGAACTTGAACCATCTGCTGCTGGCCTTTGCCGACAGCAATATCAATGTGAATTATATCTATCTGTCCTTTAATCGGGATTCCGGCAAACCTGTGCTGATTTTCCAGACCGAAGACATTTGGGAGGCGGAGGACTGCATTTCGGCCAAAGGCTTTTCCGTGTTGTAAAAAGAATAAGGAAAAACGAAGGAGTGAAACATCTATATCATGTCAGACGCAAAGAGAAATTATGGGATTGACCTGCTGAGAATGCTGAGCATGTTTATGATTGTAAACCTTCATGTTTTGGGCCAGGGAGGAGCCATGGTACGGATTGTGGGAGCTGAGGCTGGTTACTATGCCGCCTGGTTTCTGGAGACCTGCGCTTACTGCGCGGTGGACTGCTACGGCCTGATTTCCGGTTACGTGGGAGTGAACGGAAAATTCCGCCCTGCCCGGCTGCTGGAGCTTTGGCTGCAGGTATTTTTCTATTCCGCCGGAATCACGCTGCTGTATGCTATCTTTGCGCCCCAGCTGATGACCTGGGATTATCTCTGGAAAGCCATCTTCCCGGTGAGCTGGAAGACTTACTGGTACTTCAGCTGCTATGCGGGGCTCTTTCTGGTGATGCCTTTTTTGAATAAGCTGGTGAACAGCCTGCAGGAGAGAGAAGTGAAGCGGATGGCTGTGGCACTGTTTCTCATATTTTCTGTGGGAACCGCGATTCCCAAAGCGGCCGGTTCCGATGTTCTGCAGCTGGTGGGGGGATACAGCTTTGTGTGGCTGTGCGTTCTCTACCTTCTGGGGGCGTGCATCCGCAAATGCAATTTTTCCCGGTGGAAGAACCGGAGCTATCTGCTGGCTTACTTTGGCCTGGTTACGTTTTCCTGGGCCTTTAAGATTATTGTGGAAACTATTACCAGGAGTGTGCTGGGGAAGGCAAAGTTTGGCCGTTTGTTCACCGGCTATGCCGCACCGACAATCCTGCTGTGCGCTGTTTGTCTGTTTTTGATTTTTGAGAGGCTGAAGTGCGGCAGCGCTCTGCTGAAAAAGGTGATTGCCATTGCGGCGCCGCTGTCATTTTCTGTCTATCTGATTCACACGCAGCCCGTGATCTGGGACAACCTGCTGAAGGGGGCCTTCTCCCAATACAGGTATCTTCCCTGGCCGGTGATCCTGATCGCGGTGCCGCTGACTGCGGCGGCAATCTATCTCGTGTGCAGCTTGGTTGACTGGATGAGAAAGAAGCTGTTCGATGCGATGGGAGTGCGGCGGTTCTCTGAGCGCATTGCGGGGGCGCTGGAGCGAACCTGGCTGAGCGTATTTCCGTAAAAAAGGATGGCGGGGAAGCTGTAAAGCTTTCCCGCCATCCTTTTTTGTCAGGAAATAACTGTTCCGGTCTTGCCGTGGAGCGCGTCCATGGCGTGATCAATGGAGGTGATGATGGCCTTGCGCCCGCTCTTCTGAGAAACGAAGTTGACGGATGCTTCGATTTTGGGAAGCATGCCGGCTTCTCCAAACTCATGTTCCTCCATATATGTCCTTGCCTGGGACGCTGTAATCTCGCCCAGTGGAATGGGAGCGTCGGTTTGGTAATGGATGCATACATGTTCCTCGTTGGTCAGGATCATTAAGATATCGGAATCCGTAAGATCGGCCAGTTTGCCGCTGGTCAGATCTTTCTCCACAATAGCGCTGGCGCTCTTTAAACGGCTGCCCTGCTTCAGCACGGGGATGCCGCCGCCGCCCCCGGCGATGACGATCTGTCCCGCGTCCACTAGAGCATTGATGGCGTCAATCTCCACAATATCCAGGGGCTTGGGGGCAGAGACGATGCGGCGGAAGCCTTTTCCAGGTTCTTCCACCACGTAGTTGCCCTTCCGTTCCTCAGCGGCCGCCTCCTCAGCGGTGAGATAGCGGCCGATAACCTTGATGGGATGATAGAAGGCCTCATCGTAAGGGTCCACCACCACCTGGGTAATAATGGTGCTGACGGTGCGGTAAATACCTCGGCCCAGCAGCTCGCTGCGCAGCATATTCTGAATATCATAGCCGATGAACCCCTGACTCATGGAGGAGCAGATGGCCATGGGAGCATTATAGGTTTCATGATGTTTGGCGTACTCATTGAGGGCAGTGTGAATCATGCCCACCTGGGGAGCGTTGCTGTGAGTGATGATCAGCTGACAGCCGTCCTCCACCATATCAGCCAGGATTTTCACAGAAGAATGTACCGCTTTCTTTTGCTCTGGAAAATTAGTGCCCAGGGCCTGATGCCCAAGGGCAACGACAACTTTTTTCTTCATAATGGCAGAACCTCATTTCCTTGGAATAATCACGTAGTAATTGAAATTATTATATAGGGAACGGAGGAAAAATGCAATCATTTTCAGGCCGATGCAGGTTAGTGCGGCATGGACAGGAGAAGTATAAAATG
>DBFBJF010000004.1:0-5362 GCA_048203265.1 Candidatus Merdiplasma sp. | reverse complement strand
TACAAAGACGGGGAGGATGCGGCGGCCCGGGGTGAGGAACATGAGATCCTCACCGCGTTGGAAGCGTTGGCGTCTGTGGGGGAATAACCTTCGCCGCAGAAAGAAGCAGTCTCCGTCCGTAGGAGGGCCGAAGTTTTACTTGAGTGGAGAATGCTTGTCATCTCCCCCGCCTAGAGGAAGCAGGATAACAAACATAATTAGGAAGGAAAGAATTAAAATGCAGAGAGAAAAAAGCAGTAAGAATGAGCTGTTTCAGCTTAATGGGAAACCTACGTTCCGGCAGGCATTTCCCCAGGCGTTGCAGCATGTACTGGCAATGCTGGTGGGAAACATCACTCCGCCGATGCTGATTGCCAGCACCCTGTCCCTTTCCGCAGCAGATCAGATTATGCTGACACAGGCAGCCATGATCATCGGCGGAATCACCACGCTGCTGCAGCTTTATCCGGTCTTCGGATTTGGTATGGGGCTTCCCAGCGTGATGGGCGTGGCCTTTGCCTACATGCCCATACTGACCATGATCGGTAATCAATATGGCATTGCTGCCATTTTTGGCTCCCAGCTGGTAGCTGGATTTGTGTCCATTTTTATCGGTATGTTTATGGGAAAAATACGAAAGTTTTTCCCGCCCATCGTCAGCGGCACGGTGGTGCTCAGCATCGGATTGTCGCTGTATAAGACGGCTGTCACCTATATGGGCGGCGGCTCCGCGGCCCAGGGAAACGGCACCTTCGGATCGGGACAGTTCTGGATTTTGGCGCTGGTAACTTTAGCGGTGACACTGGCCTGCAGCCTGTTCGGCAAAGGGTATCTGAAGGTTTCCGGTATGCTGCTCGGCATCGTGGTGGGGTATGTGATTGCCCTGCTGATGGGTGGAATTGTGGATTTTAGCCAGTTTCAGCAGGCGGGTTGGATCTCAGTGCCGGTTCCTTTCCACTTCGGGCTGGAGTTTCACCCGGACGCTATTTTGATGATGGTGCTTATGTATGTGGTGCAGGCGGTGCAGACCATCGGGGATGTGTCCTCCACCGCCATGGGCGGATTTGGAAGGGAGGCCACGGACAAGGAACTTGGCGGAGCCATCAAGGGGCAGTCCATCTGCGGAATGATCGGCGCCGTGATCGGAGGCCTGCCCACGGATCCCTACAGCCAGAACGTGGGACTGATCTGTACCACCAAGGTGGTGGCCAAGAGGGTATTCCTGATCGTGGGCGTGATCATGCTGGCAGCGGGCATCTGCCCCAAATTCGGCGCTCTCATGACCACTATACCCCAGCCGGTGCTGGGAGGTGCCACGGTTACCGTGTTTGCGGCCATCACCATGTCTGGAATTCAGCTGTTGGGAGAGCAGCCCCTGAACTATAGAAATAAGATGATTGTGGGAATTGCGCTGGCAATTGGTATCGGAATCGAGGCGGTGCCGGATATTCTTCAGTTTTGTCCGCAGCTGGTGCAGAACATTTTGGGAAGCTCTCTGATGGTGTCCTTCCTGATTGTGTTCCTGCTGAATATTATCGTCCCGGAGGATCATTCTCCGGCAAACTGAATTTGAACAGAAGCTTATGGAAATGAAAAACGGATGCCTGCGCGGCTAATGAGGTGAAGCGCAGGCATCCGTTTTTCATAGAAGAGCAGAGCGCAGATGGCTCATGCGCCAGAGGGTAAATCGCAGGAAAAAGGTTTCAGTGGGAGACCGGCCTTGTTCCAAATATGTACCGGGCAGTAATCCTGCATGGCAAAGGCGATATGAAGCGGGAGATCTTGGGGGGAGTGATCCAGCAAAAGTATCAGTTGTTCACCGGAAAGAACGCATGCCTCGATCCCAAGAAGCTGATTCCCTTGAGTGATGACAAAGGCATCTCTTGAATAGATGTCTCCGATGAGTCCTCCCCGAGCATGATGAAAGGAGAAGATGATTTGACGGTCTTTTAGGGAGGCTGCTGAAAATTCGGGAGATTCGCACAAGAGAGTTTCGCCGTACACTTTCCCCCTGGCCAGAAGCGCCAGACGGCGTCCCACTTCCATCTTGAATTTTGGATGAATATCGTATTCATCCCCAAGATCCATGACAGAAATCATACCTGTTTTTGGCACTGTCTTGGAGACGGTTTCCTGACGTTGCCGGACGATTTCAAAGCCTTCACCGGTACAGTTCAGCCATTTTCGGAAGGGGGCCAGTTGAACAAACAGAAACGGCAGTTCTTCATCCTTCCAGACGCGGCGGAAGCAGGAGATGAGAGCGGACAGGGTCTGATCGTAAATTTTTGCGTGATCCGCGTCGGATTCCCCCTGATACCACAGAAAACCTTTGACAGAGAAGGGGGCGATTTTTTGAATCATAGTATGATACAATCCAGCTGGACGGTAGTGATGATAAGGCCCCATGGGAAGTACTGGGTCATTTTTATGTTCTTGAAGCCAAAGCTTCTGCTCGGTGCTGGTCAGGCCATACATGACAGCGCGCCATTCCAACTGATGGCGATAAGAATCCTCGTATTTCCAGCATTCCATGCTGTAATTGTACAGAAAGTCTGGAGAAACATCAGCACAGGCCTGCAGATACTCTTTCAGAAAAATGTGCAGGGGAGGATGCTTCAGTGTTTCCTCATCCATCCATGCGCAGGCGGGGGTTCCGCCCCAGTTGCAGCCGATTATCCCGACTGGCACCTGCAGTCTGGGTTGTAGATCCCGGGCAAAAGCATATCCGGGGGCCGAAAAAAGCGGCCATGCGGGATCACCTTCCGAAAACCAGCGTCCGCACTCTTCCTGAGCCCGTTTTTGCCCCTCAAAAGCAATCCGAGGACAATTATACATGCGGATATCAGAATTGGGAGGAAGTTTTTTTGTGTCGTTCCAGTGAGCATCATAGCGGAGAAAATATTCCATGTTTGATTGGCCGCAGGCCATCCATACATCTCCGATGGAGATATCACTTAGCACAATATCAGGGGAGGCGCAGTAATCCGCATATAACAGCAGAGCACAGTTGCGGCCTGCCGGCTGCGGAGGCAGTGTGACAGAAAACTGACCGTTTTCAACGGTGGCAGTTTGCGCACAGTCATTTAGAACAACCGTGATATGAGAGCAAGCTTTGGCGCTGCCCCAAATGTGCAGGGGTTTATCGCGCTGAAGGATCATGTGATCCTGAAAAATCTGTGGTAAATGAATAAATGCCATCAAAGATACCTCCGTTAACGGTTCATGATATTTCTTTTATTGTATCATCAGTCCTTGCGTGCAGATAGTGAATTATTGCGGAAATGTTTGCGATTATTGGGAAAAACACTCCGGACGCTTGTGCCTTCCGGGAAGAGGAAATACAATGGGGAAAAGGTTAGTGGGAGGAAAGAATCATGGCGTATGTAAGCAATCCGATCAGAAAAGGCTTTTATCCGGATCCGTCTCTGTGCCGGGTGGGAAATACATATTATTGCGTACATTCCAGTTTTGGATGTGCCCCCGGAATCCCGGTGTTCCGGAGCCAAAATTTAGTGGAATGGGAACAGATTGGGCATGCTCTGGTCAGGGAGGACCAGCTTAGATTGAAAGGGGCTGAGATTTCTGGGGGGATTTATGCTCCGACAATTCGGTACCATAAGGGAATTTTTTATATTACGGCCACCAATGTAACGATCGGACATAGCTTTTATATTACAGCGGAAAAGGCAGAGGGCCCATGGTCTGATCCGTGGGATTTGAAGAATGCTCCGGGGATAGACCCCAGTCTCTATTTTGAGGGAGAGAAGTGTTACTACATAGGGCAGAGACAGAAAGCGGAAGCTGCTTATTTTGGGGACTGTGAGATATGGATTCAGGAATTAAATCTGACCAACCATCAGTTGACGGGAAAACCGGCGGTGCTTTGGGATGGAGCCATGAAACAATGCAGATGGCCGGAAGGGCCGCATCTGTATCGCCGTGGAGATTATTACTATCTTCTGATTGCGGAGGGGGGAACAGAATATCATCACAGCATCAGTGTGGCAAGAAGCCATCGGCTTTTTGGTCCCTATGAGAGCTGTCCGGATAATCCGGTTTTTACCCATCGCCATCTGGGGCATCGATGCCCAATTCAGAATGTTGGTCATGGGGATTTTGTTGATACGCCGTCCGGTGACTGGTATATATTGATGCTGGGAACCAGACTGCTTGAAGGAAGAGCGGAACTTGGCCGGGAAACGTTTCTTGCGGATGTGAGCTGGGAGGACGATTGGCCGGTCATTAATGCGGGGGAAGGAAAACTGCGCAGACAACAGCGCGTGGGGCCGGAGGGGGAGCAAGAAGATCCGAGGGGCATAAGGCCGGGAGCTAAGGAAACGCGATACGAAATTCAGTGGAAAAAACCGCTGGATTTGCGGCTGGTGGGAGTGAGAGGGTTTTTACCCGATATGGGCGCATGCAGTATGAAAAATGGAGTGCTCCTGCTTCCGGCTGCAAAGAAGGGGTTAGAAACTCCCGGCGTCCTGCCATTTTTGGCAGTTCGTATGGAGAGTCGGCAGTTCTGTATTTCTGTTCAGACGAATGTCGCCCGAATGAATGATGCCAGTATGGCAGGGCTGGCATGCTTTTACGATGAGAAGAATTATCTGCTCCTTGGGGTGGATAAAGGGAGCGATGAAATGAGCTTATCGGTTGTTTCCTGTGTGGGCGGCCGTAGAAGACGGCTGGCGCAAAGAAAGATAAATGGGGAGAAGACAGACGGCGCAGCCTTTGCCCTCCGTCTGGAGGGACGGCAGCAGAAAGCGGCGCTGTATGCGGCGGAAGAGTGTCTAATGGCGGACGTGGATTTGGGATATATGAGCAGTGAAGCGGCGGGAGGATTTGTAGGATGTCTTTTGGGGGTGTACGCGGAAGGCCATGGACAGGCGATGTTCGGCCCAGTTTCGATAAAGATGGGCGAATAATACCGTCTGATCATGCTTCATACATAGAACGGAATTCGGAAGGGGTACAACCCTTTATGATTTTAAACATGCGAATGAAGGCGGAGAGGCTTGAAAAACCGCAGGCCAAAGCCACATTGGTGACACTCATGGAAGGCGTGATCAAAAGCTGCTCTGCCTTTAGTATTCGTTTCTGATTGAGGTATCGGTAAAAAGAAACGTTGGTAAACTGCTTGAAAAGGCGGGTGAAATGGTATTTACTAAATCCACTCAAATCTGCTATCTGATCTAAAGTCAGATTTTCTGTGCAGTGATCGCTGATGTAAGAGCAGATATCCATAAATTTTTCAATGTATTCTCTCTGCTTGCCAGGGGCTGTTTCAAAGTGCGTACGGGAGTTGTTTGGACTGCGCCCGATGGAAACAATCATATCCAACAGGCTGGAATAAATAACTGCCTCATAGAGAGGACTGTGCTGT
>DBFBJF010000003.1:0-3097 GCA_048203265.1 Candidatus Merdiplasma sp. | reverse complement strand
CCTCTCTTCCGGTATTTCCCGGGAAAGGGGGATTTTCTGAATCTTATTTCAGCTTCTCTCCGGTGAGCATCTCGTATCCCTGAAGGTATTTCTCAATGGTTTTGTCCACAATATCCTGGGGCAAAGTCCAGTTATGACCCTCATTGGCTTTCAGCCAGTCTCTGGCAAACTGTTTGTCAAAGGAGGGCTGTCCATGACCCGGTTCATACCCCTCTGCCGGCCAGAATCTGGAGCTGTCCGGGGTCAGCATCTCATCTCCAAGAGTGATGACTCCGTTCTCATCCAGGCCAAACTCAAACTTGGTATCCGCGATGATGATACCCCTTGTGAGAGCATACTCCGCGCATTTCTTATACAATGCGATGGTATAATCCCGAAGCTTTTCCGCGTACTCTCTTCCCTTTCCGGGATAATATTTTTCCAGGTGCTCGATACTCTGCTCAAAGGAAATATTCTCATCATGCTCGCCAATTTCAGCCTTGGTGGAGGGCGTATAAATGGGCTCAGGCAGCTTGTCGGATTCCTTCAGTCCCTTGGGAAGCTTGATGCCGCAGACGGTACCGGTCTTTTCATAGCTGGCCCAGCCGCTTCCAGTGATGTAGCCCCTTACAATACATTCCACCGGAAGCATATTCAGCTTGCGGCACATCATGCTGTTGCCGTCAAACTTTTCCTGCTGGAAAAATTCCGGCATATCCTTTACATCCGTAGAGATCATGTGATTGGGCACAATATCCTGGGTCATATAGAACCAGAATTTGGACATCTGAGTCAGAACCGTTCCCTTCTTGGTCACTTTATTGTTCAGGATCACATCAAAGCAGCTGATCCGGTCTGTGGCAACCATAATCAGACTGTCTCCGTTGTCATAAATCTCCCGTACTTTGCCTTCCTTAATTGGTTTCATTTCCTGCATAGTTCACACCTCGTCTGTTTTCGTGTAGATTCATTTTGTGTAGCTTTATCCCTACGAAAGTACCACTATTTGCCTTCACTTGTCAAGAGATACTTCTATATTATCCTCCCTTTGCCGAACAGGATAAAGGGACCATCCAAGCCTTTCGCTTCAGACAGTCCCCTTGCCTTGGTAAAATAAAATGGCAGTAAACAAGTAAATAGTAAAATAATCCTGATTGATTCTGTATTCTGAATTTCTGATATTTCCTGGTAAATCTTATCGCTTTACCCTGGCGCTTCCACCGCTCATAACCGCTTCCACCTCTTTTTTGCTGGCCATGGAGGTGTCACCGGGAGTGGTCATGGCCAGGGCGCCGTGGGCCGCTCCGTAATTCAGGGCTTCTTCCGGATCGTGCCCGGTCATCAGGCCGTAGATCAGGCCGGAGGCAAAGGAGTCGCCGCCTCCCACCCGGTCCAGAATTTCCAGATCCGGATAACTTTTTGACTGAAAGATTTCACCTTCCGTCCAACAGACGGCACTCCAGTCATTGATGGTGGCTGTCTTTACCTGGCGCAGCGTGGTGGCCACCACACGGAAATTAGGGTAAAGCCGGGCCGCCTCCCGTATCATCGCTTGATACCCCTTAAGATTCAATGTCTTCAGGCTTGCGTCATTTCCGGGAACCTCAAGGCCAAGACAGGCGGTAAAGTCCTCCTCGTTTCCGATCATCACATCCACGTACCGGGCGATCTTGCGATTTACCTCCCTGGCCCGCTCCAGCCCTCCCACCGCTTCCCACATGGAAGGACGGTAATTCAGATCGTAGGAAACCATGGTGCCGTACTTTTTCGCCGTTTTAACCGCAGCCAGCACCGTCTCCTGGGACTGGGCAGACAGAGCCGCATAAATCCCTCCTGTGTGAAGCCAGCGCACTCCAAGCTCCCCAAAAATATGTTCAAAGTCAAAATCCTCCGGAGCTGCCTTGGAAATGGCAGTGCCAGCCCGGTCGGAACACCCCAGGGCGCTGCGGATGCCAAATCCTCTCTCTGTAAAATTCAGGCCGTTGCGGCAGAGACGCCCCATACCGTCTGTTTTCATCCAATGGATCAGAGAGGTATCCACACCGCCCTGCCCGATCAGATCTTCCAGGAGAAGCCCCACCTCATTGTCCGCAAAGGCGGTGATTACCGCGGTGTTCATGCGGAAGCATTTGCGCAGTCCCCGGATCACATTGTACTCTCCGCCGCCCTCCCATACCCGAAAGGAGTGGGCCGTTCGAATTCTTCCCTCGCCCGGATCCAGCCGGAGCATCACTTCCCCCAGAGAAACCGCATCAAACCTGCAGCTGCCGGCCGGCTTTAATTTCAAATCCATTCCCACCCTCCCATTGTTTTTGCGTGTATCTTTATTTGGTGATATCTATTTCCGTATCTCTTTTGCCAGCTCCACTGCTTCCCGGGTCAATTTTGTGATCTCATCGAAGGCGCCGGCCTGAATCAGATCTCCCTTTACCATCCAGCTTCCTCCGCAGGCTACAATGGAGGGACACTCCAGGTATTCCTTCAGATTGGAAGCGCTGACTCCGCCGGTGGGCATAAAGCGAAGTCCCACATAGGGAGCCGCGAGTGCTTTGATGGTGGCTACTCCCCCATACTGCTTGGCCGGGAAAAACTTCACCACCCGCAGACCCCGCTTGACCGCCTGCGCCACCTCGGAGGGAGTCACGCAGCCGGGGAAAACCGGAATCTCCCGGTTCAGACAGTAATCCACAATCGCCGGATCAAATCCGGGGCTGACAATAAATTTCGCTCCGGCATTTACAGCCCGGTTTACCTGCTCCACTGTCAAAACGGTTCCGGCACCCACCAGCATCTGAGGAAAGTCCTGAGTCATCTGACGAATACTCTCCTCCGCCGCGTCAGTGCGGAAGGTTACTTCCGCGCAGGGAAGTCCTCCGTCGCACAGAGCCTTTGCCAGCGGTTTTGCGTCCTTTGCGTCATTTAATACAACCACGGGAACCAGTCCCAGCTTCTCAATCTGTGCCTCCATGTCTCTGCTGTTCATATGATCTTCTCCTTTCAATTGTGAAAATACCGCCTTATACATCTGACATCAGATGTATTCCTTGCTTTTACTGTACTATATTCCATTATTTTGTCAATACATCAGATGTATTTTCTCTTTTCTGCACAAAAAAAG
>DBFBJF010000002.1:0-6058 GCA_048203265.1 Candidatus Merdiplasma sp. | reverse complement strand
AGCTCCTCCAGGGAGCACACGTCCCGCTCCCCCAGGATCTGCAGATAGCGCTTCTGCCGCTTCACCCTGGCATTGATTTTGCTGCCCCGCAGCCCCATACCGGCAAACCCGGCGGCAAGCACCACGAAGATCACTGCCGGGACCCCGAAGGCTCCCCACACTCCGCTCAAAGACAGGGACACTGCCGCCATCAGGCCGAAGATTCCAAAGAATGAGTACCCCACCGCCATAAAGGCAATGCCTTTATAGCCGCCGGCGATCCTCACTCCTGTATGTTTTTTCTCCGGAACCACGTCCTCTCCAGTCGTTTTCTGACGGCTGTTTTTCTCCATGGCCTGCTGATACGCGGTTTTTCCCATGGCTTTATTTTTCTGCACCATCTCAATGGTGGTGTTGATCGTGTCCGCGATGGACTGATTCAGCTGCCTGAAATTCTTGCTGTCAATGGCAGACTGTACCAGCTCCCCGATCCGCGCTCCCGCATCATACCAATCCTGTTTATCCATAAACTTCGCTCCAACATTTGAATTCTAAAAATACCAAAGATAAGCCCAGTATAGTATATTTTTCCGGTCTTGTACAGAGTGATCTGCCGCAAAACTTTCCCGAGCCGCGGCGAAAAATTGCTATTCAGCAACGGCGGAAATCCAACGAAAAAAGCGGGACAGATGGGGCGCCTCTGGGGCCTGCCGTCTTCTGTCCCGCTCCTGTCGGATGGAATGAATTTCCATATATGAAGTTTCTATGATTTTGGGAAAAATCGCTTTTCTCAGCGTTTTTTCAGGCTCAGTGCACGCCCACCTTGCTTTTCTTTTTTCCCAGATAGGCCGCCTTGATATCCTCATTGGCCGCCAACTCCTCGCCGGTTCCCGTCATGGTGATCCGCCCGGTCTCCATCACGTAGCCCCGGTTGGCCGCGTGCAGCGCCATATTGGCATTCTGCTCCACCAGCAGGATGGTCACGCCCTGCTGATTGATCTCTTTGATAATCTCAAATACGCCCTGCACAATGATCGGGGCCAATCCCAAGGAGGGTTCATCCATCATAATCAGCTTTGGCCGGCTCATCAAAGCCCGGGCGATGGCCAGCATCTGCTGTTCGCCGCCGGACAGCGTTCCGGCCGGCTGCCAGCTTCTCTCCTTCAGTCTGGGAAATAGGCTGTATACCCACTCCAGATCCTTCTCAATGGAATCTTTTCTCATATATGCGCCCATGCGCAGATTTTCCAGCACCGTCAGATTGGCGAACACCCGCCGTCCCTCCGGAACCAGGGTAATTCCTTTGGTGACCACCGTCTCAGTGCCCATACCCACCAGTTCCATACCCTGGAACTGAATACTGCCCGCCGCGGGCCGCTCCAGCCCCACAATGGAGCGCAGTGTAGAGCTTTTTCCCGCTCCGTTGGCGCCGATTAAGGTTACCACTTCTCCCTCCGCCACATCAAAGCTGATGCCCCGCACCGCCTCAATTCCGCCGTAGGCTACTTTCAAATCTTTTACTTCCAATATATTACTCATCTTCCTGCACCCCCAGATACGCGCTGATTACATTGGGATCATTCTGAATCTCATCCGGTGTCCCCTGGGCAATCAGCTTTCCGAAATCCAGCACATAGATGCGGTCTGAAATCTCCATGACCAGATCCATGTGATGTTCGATGACAAATACCGTCAGGTCAAACTCCTTTTTGATCTGACGAATAAATGCGCTGAGCTCGTCTGTCTCCTGGGGGTTCATGCCGGCGGCAGGCTCATCCAGCAGCAGAAGGCTGGGTTCCGTAGCCAGGGCTCTGGCAATCTCCAGCCTCCGCTGTTTTCCGTAGGGCAGGGAGCTGGAAATCTCGTCCTTTTCCTTCTCCAGTCCCACCATCCGCAGCAGCTCCATGGTCTTCTCCCGGTTCTGCCGCTCTTCCTTATAGTTGAGGCGGAAGGTAGCGGAAAACACGTTGGCCTTGGAACGGGAATGACGGGCAATCAGTACATTGTCAAACACAGAGAGGCTCTTAAAAAGCCGGATGTTCTGAAAGGTTCGGGCGATGCCCAGCTTCGTAATCTGATCCGGTGTCTTTGAGATCACCTGATTGTACTGAACCGGATTCTCCCCCAGATACTGATTCTTCATCTTTCCTCTGGGGTAATTCTCTACCATGGGAGTTCCATGGAAAGAAACCAGACCGTTGGTGGGGGCGTAAACGCCGGTGATCACATTGAAGGCAGTGGTTTTACCCGCGCCGTTGGGACCGATCAGAGCCACAATCTCCCCCTTGTTTACATCCAGGGACAGATCATTGACCGCCACCACGCCGCCAAACTGCATGGTCACATGCTCCACATGAAGTACATTCTCCGTCATCACGCTTCACCTCCCGTCCGGGATTTTTTCTTTTTTCGCTTGAACAGGCCAAACAGGCCGCTCCAGGTAAATTCGCTGGTGCCCATAATACCTCTGCGCCAGAACAGCACCACCACCATCAGAAGGATGGAGTAGATTACCATTCGGAAACCGGGCTGGAACAGCGGAATGGTCACCCCGCCGATCGTCAAAGGCTCATCCAGGAACCTCAGCCACTCCTGTCCGCCGTTGATCAGCAGGGAACCGATGATGGAGCCGGTGACGCTTCCGATGCCGCCCAGCACCACGATCAGCAGAATATTGTAAGTCACGCTCACCTGGAAAGTTCTGGTATCAATAGAGCGCATGAACACTGCCAGCATGCCTCCCGCCACACCGGTAAAGAAAGAGGAGATCACAAAGGACAACTCCTTGTGGCGGAACAGATTGATGCCCATAGCCTCCGCTGCCACATCATCCTCCCGGATGGCCTTAAATGCCCGGCCGTAAGAAGAATTAATCAGCAGCACCATCAGGGCAATGCACACTGCCGCAATGAGAATCGGCTGAAACACATTCTGAAATCCCGGAATATTATTCAGGCCGTAGGAACCGTTGGTGATCTGATCCATCATGGGAGCTGCCAGCAGGGCACGGATGATCTCCGCAAAACCCAGAGTAGCAATAGCCAGATAATCGCTCTTCAGCCGCAGCACCGGAATTCCGATGAGGGCCGCGGCAGCCGCCGCGAACAGGCCCCCCACCACCAAAGCGGGGATCATGGGCAGAGACAAATTTGCCAGCCAGTCCGCAATACCGTTCATGTAGTATACGCTGGGGCGTACCTCCACAGGAATTGTCAGCACAGCCGTCACATAAGCTCCGATCGCCATAAAGCCAGCCTGCCCCAGGGAAAACAACCCGGTAAATCCATTCAGCAGGTTCATAGCCACAGCCACCACCGCATAGATGGCGGAGCGCTCAATAATGGAAATCGCATAAGAATGTTTGGATGTATCCGCCTGATAAAAGCCCAGCAGACCGCAGAAAGCCGCAATCAGCAAAATGCTTAAAATCAGGTCTCTTGTTTTTGTCTTCTTCATATCCCTCACCTCTCAGACTTTATCGGTGGCCGCTTCCCCGAACAGGCCGGTGGGGCGAACCAACAGAATGATAATCAGCAGTAAAAAGGTAAAGGCATCAGAGAAGGTGGAGTATCCCAGCGCCACCAGGAAGGTCTCGCAGATTCCGATGATAAATCCGCCCAGCACCGCTCCGGGAATGGACCCGATACCGCCCAGCACCGCCGCCACGAAGCATTTCAAGCCGGGCAGGGAACCAGAATAGGGATATACGGTCATACGGTCCGTAAAGTAAAGAATCGCCCCAACGCCAGCCAGAAAGCTGCCAATGGCAAAGGTCATGGAGATGGTGTGATCCACCTTAATCCCCATCAGTCTGGCTGCCTCCGTATCCTTGGACACCGCCCGCATGGCCATGCCCGCCTTGGTGTGATTAATCAGCTGCATCAGCAGCACCACCAGCACCACAGTCAGAACCGGAGTGATCAGCGTCACCAGTGAGGTGGTCAGATCGCCAAACTGGAAAATCTTTTTCAGCACCGGAATTTCCGGATATGCCCTGGGCAATGCCGTAAATAAGTAGGTGGCCAGGTTCTGCAGCAGATAGCTGACACCGATGGCCGAAATCATCACTGACATCCTGGGAGCGGACCGCAGCGGCCGATAGGCTGCCTTCTCAATCAGCACGCCGATAATTACCGTTCCCACCAGCACCAGCGGAACTGATATGTACCAGGGGAAGGATGCCATGGCAAAAATCATCAGATAACCGGACATCATAAAAAGATCTCCGTGGGCAAAGTTGATCAGCCGAAGGATACCGTAAACCATGGTATAGCCGATAGCAATCAGTGCGTAGGAGCCTCCCAGGGAGATGCCGGTGAGTAGATGTTGTGCAAATGTACTAGCACTCATATGTATAGCCTCCTGAAGCGATGAGGGAAAATCCCCTCAGTTTTCACATTTTAATCGCTGTGCTTGTTCTTTCTGACGCAGCGAAAAAAGCAGGGGCGAAGCAGACGCCTTCGCCCCACTGTTTTACTCTATTTCCTGCGGGATCTCAGCATCCATGCAGGCCAAGCTTTCATTCCTGCGGGCAGCGAGCCAAGCAGCCATGCTTGCATGGATATTTGGCAAATGCCGCGAGGATCCGATCCCCCGTCAGCTTACTGCGAAGTATTTGACTACTCCTGTACGGTAACCGTCTGGAGGAATTCAAACTTGCCGTCCTTCACCACGCTGATGTAGGCGGTATCCTTCTCCGCATCTCCGATTTCATCAAAGGTGATTTTTCCGGTCACACCATCCATCTCGATTTCATGAAGCGCATCTTTCAGTGCCTCGCCATCGGTGGTACCTGCCGCCTCAAGGGCATCGCACACCACATTGTAAGCGTCATAGCACAGCGCCGTATTTCCAACGATGGAGTCGTTTCCGCCATTGTTCTCAATGCGGGAACTGTCCTCATTCAGCCACTCTTTGTAGCCTGTCACGAAGCTGGTCGTTACCTCGCTGGAGGTGTCCGCCTCATCAAAGAAAGTGGAGCAAACCATTCCCTCCGCATTCTCTGCGCCGGCATTGTCAATGATGGTGGTGTTGTACCAGGTATCGCCCGCCATAAAGGGAGCCTCAACACCCAGTTCCTTCGCCTGCTTGATCAGCAGAGGCGCCGTGGTGATGGAGGAAGGAGCAAAGATCGCTTCCGCACCGGAGGCCTTCACCTCAGTCAGGATTGCTTTGAAGTCAGACTGGTTTGTCTGGAACTGCTGCTCCGTCACAACCTCTCCGCCCAGCTCAGTGAAGTGATTGATAAAGAAGTTGGCCAGACCCATGGAATAGTCATCGCCCAGCTGATCAATTACAGCCACCTTGGTGTAGCCCGCATCGTAAGCATACTGAGCCATCACGCTGCCCTGGAAGGGATCCAGGAAGCATACCCGGAAGTAATACTCGCATCCTGCCGTTACCTGAGGATTGGTACAAGAGCATCCGATCGCCGGAATCTTCGCCTCGGCAAAGGTGGGACCTGCCGCAATCGCCGCGCCGGAACCGTAGGTGCCGAGCACAGCCACCACTCCGTCGGATACCAGCTTCTGAGCCGCCGTCACAGCCTCTGTTTTATCTGATTTATTATCCACAATATCCAGCTCTATGGTATATTCTGTACCATCGATGGTAACGGTGGGTCTGATTTCATTGGCATACTGGGCGCCCTGCAGCTCCTGTATACCGCCGCCGCCGTTCTCACCGGTAAGGGGCTCAAACACACCTATTTTGAGCACATTGTCCGCGGAAGTTGTTTTCTCCGTATCTACCTCGTCCGTGCCGGCAGATGCCTCTGTTTCCTCAGCAGCCTCTGTGGCCGGAGCTTCCGTTGCCTCGGTCTTCTTGCTTCCGCATCCTGCCAGACAGGACGCCGCCAAAGCAACAACCATCATTGCAGATAATACTTTTCTTTTCATCACACTTTCCCCTTCCTTTCGCATCAGCCTTTGAATCAGCATCCTTTTCAGGGCACACCCGAGGAGCCTCTCCCTGCTTGATGTTTGTATAGCATGGACATTTGTCCATGCTTTAACTACATGTTGGAAATTATACCACCGTTTCATACTTTATTCAAGTAAATTTTAGTTTTTTTTGGCTT
>DBFBJF010000001.1:0-7190 GCA_048203265.1 Candidatus Merdiplasma sp. | reverse complement strand
ACAATGAGACTGCGGGAACTACACCCGGGGAGGGAAAGCCGAAGAAGAAAAATATTATTCAGGTATTTCGTCCTCAGAACAGTAAAACCGGCATGGTTCGTCCCGGACAGAGACCGGGAACCGCAAGACCGGGCGCCAGACCCCAGGGAGCGAAACCGCCGGTGAAAGCCGGGGAACAGGGAGCAGCCAGACCTCAGGGGAACAGGAGCGCGGCACCCGGCCATGCTCCGGCGAAAAAGGCGGAAACGGCGGCGAAACCTCAGGAGAGAGCGTCCGCTGTGTCGGCAACACAGACACAGTCTGAGACAAACCGGCTTCAGGGAGCGGAGGATGAGGCAAAGACCCAGAACCGTACCCAGACCGGCACCCGTACTCAGGGACAGTCAAGACAGTCTCAGAATACCGGAGCCGGACGCGGCCAGAACCAGGGAAGAACACAGGGAAATCGGGGATATGGCCAGGGACAGGAGAGGAATCAGAACAACAGAAACCAAAATCAGAACAGTTCCGGCCGTTTTAGCAATTCCCGCGATGGCAGAGACGGTGCCAGAAATTCATCGGGCCGCAGTGACGGAAGATTTCAGGGCCAGAGAAACGACCGCAATCAGGATCGAAATCAGGGCGAGAGAAGCTTCCAGGGAAGAAATCAGGGGAACAGAATGCCCAGCATTCCCAAGGCGGCTATGGATACCAAGCCCATGGAAAAGGAGGGCCGGGTAAAGAATGAGCGGGGCAGCCGGGGCGACCGCCGGAACGAGAAACCGGAGAGAGGCGACAGACTGGACCGCATGGAGCGCAATAGCCGGGGCGGACAGAAAAACTTAAGCAAGAACCGGAATCAGAACAAGAACTCCAAGCCGGCAGCCGCACCCAAGCCAGCGGAGAAACAGGAGGATGTGATCAAGACGCTGACGCTTCCTGAGACCCTTACCATCAAAGAGTTGGCAGACAAGATGAAGGTGCAGCCCGCAGCCATTGTCAAGAAACTGTTCCTACAGGGAACTATGGTGACGGTAAATCAGGAGATTGATTTTGATACGGCGGAGGAAATCGCGCTGGATTACAATTTCATCTGTGAGAAAGAAGAGAAAGTGGATGTACTGGCGGAGCTGCTCAAGGAGGAGGAAGATCCCGAGGAGAGCCTGGTTCCCCGTCCTCCTGTTGTCTGCGTGATGGGCCATGTGGATCACGGTAAGACTTCTCTGCTGGACGCCATCCGCAACACCCACGTGATCGACCGGGAGGCCGGCGGCATTACTCAGCACATCGGCGCGTCTGTGGTGACCTGCAATGGACAGAAGATCACCTTCCTGGATACACCGGGGCATGAGGCGTTTACCGCCATGCGGATGCGCGGCGCCAATTCCACGGATATTGCCATCCTGGTGGTGGCTGCGGACGATGGCGTGATGCCCCAGACGGTGGAGGCTATCAACCATGCCAAGGCGGCCGGCATTGAGATCATTGTGGCGGTCAACAAGATCGATAAACCCAGCGCGAACGTAGAGCGGGTGAAACAGGAGATGACAGAGTACGGGCTGATCCCGGAGGACTGGGGCGGAAGCACCATCTTCGTTCCGGTGTCCGCTCATACCCATGAGGGTATTGATACCCTGCTGGAGATGATCCTGCTCACCGCGGAGGTGCTGGAGCTGAAGGCAAATCCCAACCGCCGGGCAAGAGGCCTGGTGATTGAGGCCCAGCTTGACAAGGGCAGAGGCCCTGTGGCCACTGTGCTGGTACAGAAGGGTACTCTCCATGTGGGTGATCCCATCTGCGCCGGAGCCTGCCACGGCAAGGTGCGGGCCATGATGGATGACAAGGGACGCCGGGTGAAGGAGGCAGGACCTTCCATGCCTGTGGAGATCCTTGGTTTTTCCGATGTGCCGGGCGCAGGTGAAATTTTCATCGCTCCCGAGACGGAGAAGGAGGCCAGAAACTTTGCCGAAACCTTCATCAGCGAAGGCAGAGAGAAGCTTCTGGAGGAAACGAAGACCAAGATGTCTCTGGATGATCTGTTCTCCCAGATACAGGCCGGCAATCTGAAGGAGCTGAATCTGATTGTGAAGGCGGATGTGCAGGGATCTGTGGAGGCGGTAAAACAGAGCCTGCTGAAGCTGTCCAACGATGAAGTGGTGGTGAAGATTATCCATGCGGGTGTGGGAGCCATCAATGAGTCCGATGTGATTTTGGCTTCCGCTTCCAATGCCATTATCATCGGATTTAACGTGCGGCCGGATGCTATGGCTAAATCCACTGCGGAGCGCGAGGGCGTGGATGTCCGCTTGTACCGCGTGATCTATGATGCCATCGCGGATGTGGAGGCTGCTATGAAGGGCATGCTGGATCCCATCTACGAGGAAAAGGTGATCGGCCATGCGGAGGTGCGCCAGATCTTCAAAGCGTCAGGCGTAGGCACCATTGCCGGTTCCTATGTGCTGGACGGTGTGTTCCAGAGAGGCTGTTCCGCCCGTATTTTCCGGGATGGAGAGAAGCTGTTTGAGGGCGCGCTGGCTTCCCTGCGGCGTTTCAAGGATGACGTGAAGGAAGTAAAAGCCGGATATGAGTGCGGCTTTGTCTTTGAAAAATTCAATGATATTAAGGAGGGCGACCAGGTGGAAGCCTTCGTTATGGTGGAAGTACCGAGATAGGGGCTGATATTTTATGAGAAAAAACAGCATTAAAAATACCCGGGTCAATGGGGAAGTGATGAAGGAGCTGTCCCTGATCATCCACAATGAGATCAAGGATCCCCGGATTCATCCCATGACCTCGGTGACCGCCGTTGAGGTGGCGCCTGATCTGAAGACCTGCAAGGCGTACGTCAGCGTCCTGGGAGACGAGGAGGCGCAGAAAAATACATTGGCAGGGCTTCGCAGCGCGGAGGGTTATATCCGAAGAGAGCTGGCCAGAACGGTGAACCTGAGAAATACTCCGGAGATCCGGTTTGTGCTGGACCAGTCCATCGCCTACGGCGTCAATATGTCGAAACTGATTGATGATGTGGTAAAGGATATTGATGACAGAGAAAGGAAAGATGTGAATGATAAATTTGACTGAGGTGCTTCAGGGGGCAGAGCGGACAGCCATCGCCGGCCATGTACGTCCTGACGGGGACTGTGTGGGGTCCTGTATTGGTCTGGCTCTGTACCTGAAGGAGTATTTCCCTCAGCTGGAAGTGACAGTTTATCTGGGAGATTTCCAGGATTCCTTTCGCTTCTTAAAAGGGACGGATGAGATTACCGATGATTACACCCGGGATGTGGTTTATGACGTGTTTTTCGCGCTGGACTGCGGGGATATGGAGAGATTGGGCGAGGCCGCAAAATATTTCAGGACGGCGAAAAAAACGGTCTGCATCGACCATCATGTGAGCAACCGCTCTTTCGCGGATATCAATTATGTGGAGCCTGAGGCCAGCTCCGCCAGCGAGCTGGTTTGCACCATTCTGGATGAGGATAAAATCACCAGGGAGATGGCGGAGGCTCTGTACATGGGAATAGCCCATGATACGGGAACGTTCACCTACTCCTGTACTTCCAGCCGTACCATGCGGATTGCGGGAATGCTGATGGATAAGGGAATCGACTTCACGGATATTGTGGACCGGACCTACGTTCAGAAAACTTATCTGCAGAATCAGATTTTGGGCAGAGCCCTTCTGGAAAGCATTACCATGCTGGACGGCCAGATCATTTTCAGTGCCATCCGGCAGAAGGATATGACCTTTTACGGTGTGGAGCCGAAAGATCTGGACGGTATTGTACAGCAGCTGCGCAGCACCAAAGGGGTGGAGGGGGCCATTTTTCTCTACGAGACCGGTCCCCAGGAGTTTAAGGTAAGTATGCGTTCCAACGGTAAGATTGATGTGGCCAGCATTGCCTGCTATTTCGGAGGAGGCGGTCACAAGAGGGCTGCCGGATGCACCATGCAGGGAACGGTGTACGATGTGATCAACAATGTGGTGAAGCATATGGATAAGCAGTTAAAGCAGGTGGAAGAGTGATCTCCGGAGTGATCAATGTATACAAGGAAAAGGGGTACACCAGCCATGACGTGGTGGCGAAACTCAGGGGAATCCTGCGGCAGAAAAAGATTGGCCACACCGGTACGCTGGATCCTGAGGCCCAGGGGGTGCTCCCGGTTTGCCTGGGAGCCGGAACAAAGCTGTGTGATATGCTGACGGATACGGGAAAAACCTACGAGGCAGTTATGCTGCTGGGACAGGTGACCGACACTCAGGATACCACAGGGAAGGTGCTGGAGAGCCGGGCGGTGTCGGTGGATGCCGACCAGGTGCGCAGCTGCCTGGCTTCCTTTGTGGGGGCATATGATCAGATACCGCCTATGTACTCGGCGCTGAAGGTGCAGGGAAAAAAGCTGTATGAGCTGGCCAGAGCCGGGATTGAGGTGGAGAGAAAGCCCCGCCCGGTACAGATCCATGGGATTGAGATCCTCCGCATGGAATTGCCGGAGGTGACGTTCTCCGTGGATTGTTCCAAGGGGACCTACATTCGTACCCTATGCCATGACGCAGGGGAAAAGCTGGGATGCGGAGGCTGCATGAAAAGCCTGATCCGCACCCGGTCCGGGATGTTCCGGATGGAGGACAGCCTGCGGCTGGATGAGATCGAGCAGCTTCAGCGGCAGGGGAGGATCCTGGAGGCGGTTTATCCGGTGGATACCATGTTTCCCCGGGCCCCGAAGGTATTGGTTCGCCCCGAATTCGGGCGGCTGCTGCTCAACGGAAACCCCTTGAAATCGTCCCAGCTTCTTGACTTGAAGGAGGAGATTCCGGGACCAGTTCGGGTCTATTTGACGCCGGAGCGTTTCTGCGGCCTTTACCGACTGGATGGGAAAAAGCACCTATGGGTGCCTGAAAAAATGTTTCTGGAGATAGATGGGAATGGAAGTATTTCAGGGAACAACTGATTTTTATATCGATGGAATCTCAGCGGTCACGCTGGGAAAATTTGACGGGGTGCATCTGGGCCATCAGAAGCTGATACACCGCATCAGGGCCCTGGAGGATATGGGAGCCCGCAGTGTGGTGTTTGCCCTGAATGCCAGAGCGGGAGCCCAGCTTTTTACTCCAGAGGAACAAAAGGATGTGGTGGAGCGGCTGGGAGTTTCCTGCCTGATTCAGTGTCCCTTTGTGCCGAAAATCTCCGGTATGGGGCCGGAGGATTTTGTAGAGGAGATACTGGTGAGACGGCTGCACGCAAAATATATTGTGGTGGGCTGCGATTTCCGGTTCGGCCATCAGAGAAAAGGTGATACGGAAATGCTGAAGCGGCTGGGAAAACTCCATGGGTTTGCGGTGGAAGTGATGGAGAAAGAAACTTACGGGGAGCGGGAGATCAGCAGCACCTATGTCCGGGAAGCACTGGGAGCGGGAAGAATGGACCTGGTGAGAGAACTTTTGGGCCGACCTTTCGCGGTGAAGGGCGTGGTAAGGCACGGGCGCAGGATCGGCAGAACCCTGGGGATGCCCACGGTAAACTTAATCCCGCCGGAAGAGAAGCTGCTGCCGCCAAACGGGGTATACGCCACCAAGACTTGCATTGACGGCTGTTTCTACCAGGGCATCACGAATATCGGCTGTAAGCCCACCGTGGACGGAAGCTTCCGGGGGGTGGAGACCTACCTGTTCGATGTGGATATGGACCTTTACGGAAAGGAGATTGTCACAGAGCTTTACAGCTTTGAGAGGCCGGAACAGAAATTTCCTTCCCTGGAGGCATTGAAGAACCAGATGCACAGGGATATTTCCTTTGGAAAGGAGTATTTTCGTGGATAGGAGCTTGTGGATGGCCAGTCTTTTTCTTGTGATTTTGGGATTGCTGTCTTTGGCTGGCGGAGTCGTCAGCAGGATTTATCAACATTACAGGGAAGCTGGAAGGGGACGGGTCACCGCCAGAGTGGTGGATCTTGTGCTGAAAGAGTCTGACGGCGCGGATTCCAGGTTTTCCTACAAAAACTGCTATTACCCGGTGTTTGAGTATTACGCGGGAGGAAAGCTGTACAAGATTGTGCATCCAAAGGGATCTTATCCCAGCGCTTTCCATGTCAACCAGGCGGTGAAGCTGACTTATGACCGGGAAGATCCGGCCAACTATGAGATCGCCCGGAATAATATCTGGGGAACGCTGTCCGCTGCGCTCTATGGCGCCGGGGTGGCCTGTCTGTGTGGGGCTTTTCTGCTGTTTATCAGCTTTGCGCAAAGGTAGAGGATAGGACTGCCTGCGTTACTATTCACAGCCGATGTCTACGTGCAGGTACGACACATCTGTTGTCAATTCTGAATCGGTTATGAATAGTAAACTGATCGACGCAAATTGAAAAAAGAAATCGGTTTGGGCGGTTGACGAATGTTTGCGGTTATGCTATATTTGATAAGTATGAATTCAGCCGGCACTCAGAAGCTGGAAAACTCCGACCGTTTCCTAGTGTCAGGCGATCAAGAAAACAGGAGGATTTACTATGATTTCAAAAGAAAAGAAACAGGCAATCATTGCAGAGTATGCCAGAAAACCTGGTGATACCGGTTCACCGGAAGTACAGATTGCGGTTCTGACCGCAAGAATCCAGGAGCTGACTGAGCATCTGCAGAACAATCCCAAGGATCATCATTCAAGAAGAGGTCTTCTGAAGATGGTAGGTCAGAGAAGAGGTCTTCTGGCTTACTTAAAGAAAACTGATATTGAAGGATACCGTGCTCTGATTGCAAAATTGGGAATCAGAAAATAATTCAGAGAGAAAGGGCGGGGGTGTTTCCGCCCTTTTTTGCCGGTTAATTTTTTGCCGGCAAAGTCTCTGGAAAAGGCAACTTATTCACCCGACGGAATCTGTTGGCCGAGACCACTGAAAAGCTGATTTTAAGACAGAAGCCGCAAAACCGGTTTTTCAGTTGTTTCGGAGAGGGTTTCGTCGAGATACAAAAAGGAGAAAAGGACAGATATGTATAAAACATTTTCAATGGAACTGGCCGGCAGAACCCTCAGCGTAGATGTGGGCAGAGTGGCGGCTCAGGCAAACGGTGCTGCGTTTATGCACTACGGCGACACAACGGTGCTCTCCACTGCCACCGCTTCCGATAAGCCCAGGGATGGAATCGATTTCTGCCCCCTGAGCGTGGAGTATGAGGAGAAGCTTTACTCAGTGGGAAAGATTCCGGGAGGCTTCAATAA